>JBJXGG010000140.1:0-10655 GCA_046153495.1 Chlamydiales bacterium | reverse complement strand
GAGGAAGAACAACCCAAAACTCAGGTATATAGACTCTTTCGCAATTAAAGTTTTGCTAAGCTACTTACTCATTTGAGGAAAAGGGAATCAGTATGGTGGATAAAGCGATTTAAAATAGTGAGCGATTACGCCTTCGTTCCACTTCCACGAAAACACGGCATGGCCACCTTAAAAAAAAGAGCGAAGATATCAACAGCCAAAAGAGAGCTTGATATTATAATAATAATCTTACAAGAGAGCCGAGTGAAAAATCCCGCTTTATTGGCAACCGTGAAGGTATTATCCTTAAGCATTAGAGCACACACCGCAATCGCTGTTATGGCCAAGATCAGCTCTATCCCTCCCATTACGCCCTGTGAACACTTATTACCTGTACATATAGATGTTAAAGCAAACATTTGTCCTCCTATCACCATGATTAAGAAAATGCGGATCCTAACAAATTTTTAACATTGGTCCAATAAGAATCTGACAAAAGGCGACGGGCATTCTTTTACGCAAAGAGGGATTTTGCGCTTCGGCTACAAGAACGCTATAGTGTCAGGTTTAAGTTTCGATGTGTCTTATCGTATTCAACCTTTGTAAGTAACCTGAGTTTTGGGTTGTTCTCCCTCATCCTCAGGGAGTTTTCTGGCTGCTCTTGCAATTTTGTGCTCGATAATAGCGCCTTCGGCTATGATCTTCGCAAACAATTGCAAGATCATCTTAGAAAAATCCTCTGATTACGAGGAAGAACAACCCAAAACTCAGGTAAGTAAGGTTTGATAAGGGCACGCAGTATACATATCAAGCACAAATTAACTTAACCTTAATTACAGCGTCTTTTTTCCGTTACAACTTGGGTCAAGACAGACGTTGATAAAGCCGGCTATAATGTCGAGCACCAAAACCCCCACAGAACTGAAAGCCACATATCTAGCTGCTTGTACATTAATCTGTGCACGACCTGCCCCGATCGCTACGCTAACCGCTATCAAGGTCAAGATAACTAATACTATTGTGATTCGAATCTCGAGGCAATCTTGATTAGCAGCCTTATCTCCTTGATGATCTTTTGCAAGAATGCAAGGACATCCTTGCAGTGCCTGGGATACCATAAACGCCATCTGCACCTCCTTTTTAACTCTTTGTAATTGAGTTGCGTAGATTATAAGCAAAAAAACATTTTAGTAAAATAATCATTCTTTTTTTGAATCTTTACTTTTACTGGTAGATTGTTTACTCTCTCTTGCTTTGTGAAAGCCTGAGAAACAGATGTCATCAGTTAAGAAAAAAAGAAAGTACAAGATCGCTAAGCATAAGCGTAAAAAACGCCGTAGACGTGATCGTCATAAACCCAGATAAGTTCCGTGTGGCACTATCCCGACACATTTGACGTGATTGTAGTGGGAGGGGGGCATGCAGGTTGCGAGGCTGCTTTAGCTGCAGCTCGCATGAGTATGCGAACTCTCCTTTTGACCATGAATTTGGACACGATTGCCAAAATGAGCTGTAATCCCGCTATTGGGGGAATAGGTAAAGGACACATGGTGCGTGAGATCGATGCGTTGGGAGGGGAGATGGGCAAAGTGGCCGACGCCTCTGCTATCCAGTGTCGTATGCTCAACCGCTCCAAGGGTCCTGCCGTCTGGGCTCCTCGGGCGCAATGCGATAAGATGCGCTATCAGATGGAGATGAAGCATCGTCTCGAACGAGTAGAGGGGCTTCATGTCCATCAGGGCACTACTGTCGATTTCCGTGTGGAAGGGGGATGCATTACGGGAGTTGCTACTCAGGAAGGGGTATTCTATAGCGGAAGAGCCGTAATTCTATCGGCAGGGACCTTTATGCAGGGTCTTCTTCATATTGGCGAGCAGCATTTTTCTGGAGGACGTGCTGGGGATAAGCCCTCTATTGGCCTTTCACAAGCTCTTCTTGACCATGGCTTTTCACTTGGTCGTCTCAAAACAGGGACTCCGCCTCGTATAAATGGTCGTACGATCGATTTCTCCCGTACGGAGGAGCAACCTCCTGAGGAGGGTATTTTTTTTTCTTTCGACCCTCTCTCTAAGCCTCGTCTACGTCAACTCTCTTGTTGGATTACCTACACTTCGGAGAAAACAAAAGAGCTTATCACTGCCAATATCCATCGCTCTCCGCTCTATTCAGGCAAAATTCAGGGTATTGGTCCTCGCTACTGCCCCTCTATCGAAGATAAGGTAGTCCGTTTTGCCGACAAAGAGCGGCACCAGATCTTCCTTGAGCCAGAGGGTCTCTCTACTGAGGAAATCTATGCAAATGGAATCAGTTCATCTCTCCCTTTCGATGTACAACTAGAAATGATCCACTCAATTCCGGGTCTCGAAAACGCGCAAATGATGCGTCCTGCCTACGCGATTGAATACGACTATGTCAAATGTGGGCAGATCGCCCTTACATTAGAGACAAAAACGATCCAAGGACTCTATTTCGCCGGACAGATCAATGGAACAACAGGATATGAAGAGGCCGCTGCACAAGGATTTGTGGCTGGCATCCAAGCTGCTCTCAAAATACAAGGGAAGGAGCCTCTTTTCTTTCCTCGTTCGAATAGTTATATCGGCGTCATGTTGGATGACCTCGTGACAAAATCCCTCACAGAACCCTATCGAATGTTCACGAGTCGGGCTGAACATCGCCTCCTCTTACGTCAAGATAATGCTGATCTGCGTTTACGCGAAATTGGGTATCAATTGGGGTTAATCGACGAAGGGCGCTACCAAATATTTCAAAAAAAGAAGCAATGCATAGAAGCTGAAATGGAGCGCTTTGCGACGACCCACAAAAGATGGGGGGAGAAAACATTCTCTCTCACACAACTGCTCAGGCGACCAGAGATTACTTATAATGCTATTCAAGAGGCTTTCCCGGAGACGGTTATAAACCACGGAGAGGAGATCAATTTCCAAATTGAGTTTAACCTTAAATACACCGGCTATATCGAGCGCCAAAACCAAGATATCAGCCGATTCGCTGCGATGGAAGAGTACCGTATACCAATCGGCTTCGATTACAAGCGAGTAGTAGGACTGCGGAAAGAGGCACAAGAGAAATTGGCCTTTTTTGCTCCCCAGAGCTTGGGGCAAGCGGCTCGAATCTCTGGGGTTTCCCCCGCCGATATTCAAGTATTAATGGTCGCGGTCCGCAGTACAACCATTCGCGAAAAATAAAGATATAGCCGATGAAATTGAGATTGACACTCTCCGGTTGTGCCAAAACCCTGCGGTTTAATGATCCCAAATCGGTCAATCTTAGAAATATGGATCGATTTGGGATCATTAAGCCCCGGGAGTTTTCGCGCAATCAGAGAGTGTCAATGAGTGTCAATCTCAATTTCATCGGCTATACACATTCACGGCATCTAATACCTACCATGACTTTGTATCTTTATTTTTTGCTCTTGGTATACGAACATAGGATGTTAGAAACACACAAAGATATCTCTACACATTTGCATCTGACCTCAACGAGGGTTTCACAGGCTTCTTTTGACCGTCAAACCCCTTCAATACCTGAGACAAACGAGCAATGATAGCTACTGCATCAAAATTATTAGAAGAGTCTCCCCCGCTTGGACCAGGTCGTGATTGAGTTTTCCACCTCTCAATTCGATTGGGGAGAGCTGAAAGGGGGCGTAGCCATTGTGGTAATCGAGGTGGTAATCGAGCAGAGGAGGCCATAATGATATCTCTTTAAATTGAAAAGAAAGGAGTCTATAATGAAGGGGTGAAATTTTCAACACTTAATTTAAATGGATTGCCGATTTTCTCTCAGCTCCAGCTTGAAGAGGCGCTTTTACGCGCAGATGATCGAGAGTGGTGTTTGATTAATATGGGGTCCCCAGAGGCGATTGTGATGGGGATCTCTGGGAAGCCTGAAGAATTGCTTCATCTCGCAGCGGTCGGGAGAGATCAGATCCCCGTCATCAAGAGATTTAGTGGAGGGGGAACAGTCTACATTGACCCCAATACCCTCTTCGTCTCTTTTATCGTGAATGGAGAGTCTCAGCCAAAGCCGATTCTCCAATGGGCAGAAAAATTGTATAAAACTATTTTTGAGGAGCTCCGCTTAGTAGAGAATGATTTCTGTTTTGGGGATTTGAAGATTGGGGGAAACGCGCAATATATCCAAAGGGGGCGCTGGCTACTCCACACCTCGTTTTTATGGGACTATTCGCCCGAGAAGATGGAATATCTCAAACTGCCAAAAAAAAGGCCGCTCTATCGAAAAGATCGAAGTCATAGCGATTTTCTCACCACTCTAAAGCCCCTATTTTCCTGCAAAAAGGCTCTTGTAGAGAGATTGATTACTCATTTCTCCGCGCAAGAGTTCTCTTTGGAGGATGTGGAATCGGTGCTCTCTCGTCCCCATAGGAAAGGGAGTGAAATCCTTAATCTGAGTTTTGGATTGTCTTCCTCAATTTATACCATTCGCGAAAAATAAAGATACAAATTCACGGCATCTAAGACGCCATCTTTCAAGATCCTTTCTCGCTCATCCTCAGAAAACTCCTCTGATTACGAGGAAGAACAACCCAAAACTCAGGTTATTAATATTTCTCTGGATCTTGGGGAGCCTCCCCTCCATAATGCAAACATTTAAAGATCATAGCGAATTTCACCGGCTTTTTATAGGCGGAGAAAAGTGGCGAGGCTCCTAAAAACTCTATTTTTGCAAAGTAGGGTTTCAATTTTTTGAGATAGTGATCGCGATACCAAAAAAGAGCCTCTTCCTTTGTATTTTCCACCACGACGAAAAAACCGGTGTTGCCAATCTCTCGACTTTCCATCTTCTCCCAATAGCTGAATTGGTTCTTTCGATCTCCATTCAGATTGAAAAAATAGGCAAGCTTCTTGGTAGGAGCATAGAAACTCAGTAGACTAGCTGTCTGATATTTATCCCCAAATAGGAAATCTGTCTTCGGGTTATAGCCGCTCTGTTCCAGTAGTTTGGGAAGATTACTCCAGCCCACATTTTGGCGAAAAGGATTCGCTTTATAGGGAATGGGCAAAGCAGACCAGAAGTTTTGCTCCTGCATCAGGGGAATCGCGATCGCAAAAGTGGAGAAAAGAACGGCCAGCCAAGTGCCTAAATGGAGCCAGATGCGACCGGATCGAATTTTCTCTATGCTATACCAAGCGATTGGGATGCTCGCTACTGGATAGAGAAAAGCGGCCCAATTTGGCTGCATATGTTTAACGAGCGCCATAATAAAATAGACGACTAGCAAGAAAGGAAAGGCGGCGCAATAGATAACACTCTTACTCCGCATGTAAAAATAGCTGAGTATAAGCAGAACCCAATATACCGGGGAGAGAAGTCCAATCTGCGCAAAAAAGAAGTCGAAGAAATTACTGCCGTGCGTGCTTGCCTTATGTATAACAGTGCGTCCGACGTGGCGGAACGTGGCCCAATCGTGGCCTGCATTCCAGTAGAGGATGGGAATGAGAGCACAAAGAGAGATCAAGATCCCAAATAGAATGCTCCACTTCCGCAAGCGAGGATAAAAGAGTAAGAAAAAGAGTGTGACGGGCCAAAGAATAAACGCAGTCCATTTATAGAGAGCGCCCAACAAAATCCATCCCCCCACAATCGGATAATTTGGGCCGTCGTCATCATAGATCCCTTTGACAACCGCTAAAATGCCGAGCGAGAGAAAAAGCATCATTCCTCCATCCGTAGAGGCAATAAATGAAAGAAAAATCCCCAAGGGGGAGAATGCAGTGACTACTCCTGCCCAAAAGGAGGCTCTAGGAGAGAGCTCACTAGCCTGCGCTGTCGCGAAAATCACTAATGGGAGAAAAAAGGAGACGAGGACTGCTCCAAAACGGATGCCAAACTCGTTGTTCCCCAAAAATGACGTTGTCAAGAAAATCTGCCACGCAATGGCGGGAGGTTTACTGTAGTAGCCCCAATCCAATGCCTGCGACCAAGTCCAATATTGCGCCTCATCTGGAGCTAGGTTGACGTTATAGAAGGCAATCAAAAGCAGAGAGATCCCCGCTTTGAGCACAAGAAGAAAAATAAGCCATAGAAAATACGATTTTTTAAATCTATTCTCGATCGTAAAAACTGAAGACATCGCGCAATGATTGCAGGGTGACATCGCGACCGATCACTGCAATACTATCGGTCAACGGAATATTTTTAGGACACACTTCCACACAGTTTTGGGCATTACCACAATCGCTGATGCCTCCCTCTTCTAACATCGGTCGCAAACGGAGGTGACGCTGCATGCGCCCTGTGGGGTGCGCATTAAAAAGACGTGCCTGAGAAATCGGAGCTGGACCAATAAATTTGGATTTTTTGTTCACTTGAGGGCAAGCCTCACTGCAGCAGCCACACGTCATACAGGTAGCCAACTGATACATAACCTCTTGCTTTGCTTGGCTGATCAATGGGCCAAAGCCTTGAGCCTGAGATCCTTCTGTGTCAATCCAGGCATGCACTTGCTGCAAATTATCGAACATCCTCGTTCGATCGACAATAAGATCTCGCACCAAGGGAAATTTGGTAAAAGGAGCAAGTGTCACAACCCGACTTTTACTCTCTTTCAGATAATTTTCAATCAATGCTGTGCAGGCTTGACGGGGAAAACCATTCACGAGCATCGAGCAAGAGCCACACACCTCTTCAAGACAGCCTTGCTCCCATACAACGGGCGATACTTTTTTGCCTTCTCTTGTAATAGGATTTTTTTGAATTCCCATCAGAGCAGAAATCACATTCTCTGCGGGACGGCACGTTAACTCAAACTCTTCCCAATACTGTCTACCCGGCGTTCCACGCCAAATTTTCAAAATATAGTGATCATCCATATCCCGCACTATACCGGAAGAGGAATATGCGCGGGGACATTTTTCAGCTCTGGCCGTACTTTTTTTGCCACCGTATAATCCCTCTTTATCGGATCGCAGTGGCGGATATCGACTTTGCGATAGGAGATCTCAGGCTCATTTGTCTTTGGATTGATGGTAGCGATCGTCGTTTTTAGCCAATTCTCATCATCCCGCTCGGGAAACTCTGGCTTGAAGTGCGACCCCCTAAATTCATCTCGCAAAAGCGCCCCTTTCGTAATAGCTAAAGAGAGATGCAACATAGGCTCAAACTGCAAGGCAAACTGGAATGTCTGATTAGCAAATGTGCTCTTATCATCCAAAGAGATCTTTTTTGCTCGCTCGCGCAACTCTAAGATTTTATCGTATGTTTCCTGTAACTTTTTATTATCGCGCACCACGGTCACATTATCCACCATCCAATTGGCTAGTTCCTCATGGAGCAGGTGAATATTTTCTGGACCTGAGCGGGATAAGATCTCTTGTTTTGCCTCGTCCTCTTTTTTTTCTGCCTCTTCGAAAAGAGTAGAAGGGAGCGTCATATAGGTGAAGGGGAGTTGATCTATGTAGCGAACTACCTCTTGTCCTGTCACAAGCCCACTAAAAATACAGGATAATAAGGAGTTCGCTCCCAGGCGATTGGCTCCATGGTACTCAAAATCAGACTCACCGCAGTTGAAGCATCCTTTAATATTTGTCATCTGACGGAAACGATCCATCCGATCGGGATCATCACAAGCGGGCCAGTCGACCCAAGCGCCTCCCATAGAGTAGTGGACACCAGGAAAAATCTTCATTGGCACCTTGCGCGGATCTTCGCCCGTGAATTTCATATAGATATCGAGCACCGATTCTAGCTTGCGTTTGACCTCTTCCGAAAGCTCCGTGATATCAAGGTGGACTTGTTTTTTCCCATCGATACCAAGGCCTAAACTACAAACACGGAGGACCTCGCGCGCTCCGACATCACGTCCCACAAGATTACCATAGCCCGGGTACATATCTTCAAGAAAATACCATGGCTTTCCTGTCTCTCCACACGGGATCATCTTCCCGTTTGGCGCTAGAATCTGCTTCGAACTATCCCCGTAGACCCAAATCCTTCCTCCCTCTCCACGGACAGATTCTGAGATAAGACGCAATTTATCGCGCCCAGGGATAGATGTAGGGTGGATTTGGATAAATTCAGGATTTGCATACTCCATTCCTTGCGTGTAGAGGCGGCCATTGGCAGCGCCCGTACAAAAGGTGGAATTTGTCGAATATTTAAAAATCATACCAGGTCCACCTGTGGCAAATACCACAGCATCCGCTTTGAGCACATCGAGTTTTTGATTGAAGAGATTCATCATGACAATGCCACGCGCATGTCCTTCATAATCAATAATCAGGCGGAGGAATTCATGATTTTCGTACTTATCTACCTGCCCCTTAGCTTCATAGCGACGTACCTGCTCATCAAGAGTGTAAAGAAGTTGTTGTCCTGTAGAAGCACCGCTGAAAACGGTACGGTTGTAGAGGGTACCCCCGAAGCGACGGGCATCAAGGTGACCTGTGGAGGTGCGATTGAAAGGGCAGCCGAAGCGATCCATCATACGGATGATACCAGGAGCGGAAAGGCACATCTCCAAGATCGGAGGTTGGTTTCCTAAGAAGTCTCCTCCTTTAAACGTATCGTATGCGTGGATCAGAGGGTCGTCATTCTCTCCCTTGAGGTTAAGGGCGGCGTTTATCCCTCCCTGTGCGCAGACAGAATGAGAACGTTTACATTTGGTAAGAGAGACAACCTTGACCGAGGCCCCTTTTTCACACAGACGCATCGCAGCAGAAAGCCCAGCTAAACCACCTCCCACAACGATGACTTCTTTTCTTCGTATAACCATTACTTACTGAATATGAATGTCCAATATGGCCCCCAACAAGCCATTAATCCCAATATTGTCACGACTCCCATAAGGAAGTTGGTAATCACTCGCAGCCTTTTTTGGGAGCGGCGCGTTAGTGTGATACCCCATGTGATAAAAAAGGTCCACAACCCATTGAAGGCATGGTATGCCGTTGCTACCACCAAAAGCGAATAGAGCACTACCATGAGCGGACTCTTAAATGTCTCTCGGACGATCAAGTAGAAAGCGGCCCCTGCACTCGGCGTTACCGCCAATACTTCCGTCCCTTCTAAAGGGTTTTTTTTGGCCCCTTGCAACCACTCCTTGGCATGCAATGCCGCGTTAAGCGCTGCAAAGTAAGCATCACTATCCTTCTCTTCTATCGAAGTCAGATTATCTATCAACTCTAGTAATTTTACCTGATGTTCCTCTAACCTCTTATTGGTATAGATCTGAGAATTGAGCTTGGCTGCAACCAAAAAGAGTTGCCCATCCCCCTTTAATCTAACCATATAGTATTTGTTATCCCCTTGATGAACCAAAGTAGGATAGTCCAAAAATCGCATTTGAATCACATGCAATACAATCCCTACTAGAAGCATTACCGATGTGATCCGCTGCCAAGTAAAGGCTCGATTTCTTCTATATTGACATAAGGCCGGTGTATTGCCATTCGAAGGAAAGGAATTCATCTTACTTGTACGTAAATAGATCACGCCCCATACGGCATGCACTAAAATGGGAAGACCCAAGAATAGAATCTCAATCAGGTGAAGATAAGGGAGCTCATGGATTTTGTTCACTAACCGGACAAAAGAATACCCTTCGTTTTGGAAAAACATCGCCGCTTGAGAATTGACAAGAAGATGCTCAAAAACATAAAAGACTAACCAAAGACCCAATATTGAGTGCAGTCGACGCAAAACAAAGGGACGAGGAAGCTTAAACTTTTCATCTTCTTTGAAAATTTTCTCGGTAGTCGGTGTTGTCATCTCTAGTTTAAGATTATGTGCTCAAACGAAAAAGAGCAAGGGCATTTTGGGAGGTTGCCATAGCCAACTCCTCGTAGGAAATCCCCCTCAGCGCAGCGATGCATTGGGCCGTGTTAACGAGGTAAGCAGGCTCATTTCGCTTCCCCCGATGCGGCATTGGAGCTAAATAGGGAGTGTCTGTCTCTATCAAAAGATGATCAAGAGGGACTTCTCGCGCTACTTGCTGTAACTCAACGCTCTTCTTGAAGGTGACGATACCGCTCAAAGAGAGGTACCAGCCACGTAAGACGACTTCATGAGCCTCTTCTAATGTTCCTGTGAAACAATGGAGCACGCCCGGATGACCTTTGTACTCTTCATCAATAATCCGAAAAAAATCGGCAAAAGCATTGCGACAATGTATTACAACCGGCAAATTAACTAGTTTAGCCAACTGCAGGTAGCGACGCAAAAATTTTTGCTGCAACACCCTATCTGAGTGCTCATAATAATAATCTAATCCCGTTTCTCCGATCGCGACTAGCTCTTTTGCTTTGCTAGCAATCGCATCGAAATGAGCCTCTCCCTCTTTTGCCACATCGTGAGGTGTGGTTGCTGCGACATTGGCGATCCAAGGATAGTCTTGCGCTAGCTGCAACCCGCGCTCTAACTCATCTGGGTTCGTACAAATATTGATGATATAATCAATGCCCACCTCTTGTGCGCGTGCTAGCATGTCAGGAAGATGTTCCTCTAACCCTCTAGCAGTCAGATGTGCATGAGAATCAACTATACCCATTCCACCTCAAGATTTGATTTTCGGCAACGCGAAAGTTCCCGCGATTGATTGATCGTAAGAGACTCCATATTTCTAATATTGGGCCTCTTATGATCAATCAATCTCGGGACTTTGGCGCAGCCGAAATCCCAAATCTTGAGGT
>JBJXGG010000139.1:0-5626 GCA_046153495.1 Chlamydiales bacterium | reverse complement strand
TGAGCTTTTCGTTTTGCCACCAGATACCCCTCCAATAGCTCGCGGAAACTCACCTCTTGCGGGTGGGGATTCGGTACTTCGATACCTACCGCAGCTTTACCAGGAATGGGAGCGATAATCCGTATAGATTTTGCCTCCATATTAAGAGCGATATCTTTTTCTAGGGCTTTGATCTTCTGCACTTTTACCCCAAATGCCGGATGCACTTCGAAGCTTGTGATGGTAGGGCCGCAGTGGATGTCTCCCACTTTTGCCTCAATACTGAAGCTTTGCAATGTCTCTTCCAAGATCTTTGCCTGTTTTTTTAGATCATTTTTCAAAGTAGTTTGGTCGACCGGCTTTACTTGTGTCAGAAGTGAAGAGGGGGGCAGAGTATATTCTCCTAATTCGCATCGTTTTGGTATAGGAAGCGGCAAAGGTTCTCGTGCCTCCACTACATTGATCGAAGGCTCCTTTTTGAGTGGATCATCCCGCACAATGACTGCCTTTTCCTCCTCGATATTGGCAAAAGGAGTAGAGCGGCCACGTGCCATAGCAGCGATGGGTACTTTTACTTGTTTGGTTGAATGCCATACCCAGCTCCATAGCTCTCGCACTTTTATCCAGAGGAACGGATAGGGAATCGGGAACAAAAAGGAGCTAGCCAGAATAAAAAGGGAGAAAAGGATTAGAAAACTTCCCACACCTCCTAACAAACTGTGAAAATTGACCGGAAGATCAAGGTAGAGATGGTGGAAAGGGACGCCTCCCAAGTAGTGACGCAGGCAATTAGGGTCATAAACTGCATCGTGGGGGAAATAACTCGTGTAAATGAAACGATCAAACTGGGCAGCTATAGAAGGAAAGCGCGCAGCTATTTGCGCAAGAAGCATCCCGCTGGAAAAGAAAAAAAGCATAAAGAGAAACGCTCTTTTGGCTCCGACTTTTTTGCGCAAGATCCATAACACTCCCTGCCAGCCAAAGAAAAGAGGGAGGAGGAAACCCAACAGACCGCAGAGGAAAAAGAGAGTCCAGCCGATGAGAAATCCGGCATAGCCCAGCCAATTGGCGTGAGGGTCGTGTGTTTTGTAGCTGAGCAAGCTCAAAAGAGAGGCTGCAGCCCAACTGAGAAGGAGCAATCCCCGTACGATCGGAGAGCTGTTGTGTTTTTTTTTTAGGGGTCGTTTTTTTGCGCGCATAAGTCCAAGTCGGTTTTTTCTGCATTCTAATAGAACCGAAGGAAATTATACCATTCGCGAAAAATAAAGATACAAATTCACGGCATCTCAGACGCCATCTTTAAAAGATCCTTTCTCGCTCATATTCACTAATAATATGGGCTGCGACAAGATTTTCTAAATCTGACATCTTACCTACCATGACTTTGTATCTTTATTTTTTTGCTCTTGGTATTAGGCTAGAAAAGGGTAAGGAAAGATGGGCGAACGACGGGTCTCGAACCCGCGACCTCCGGAACCACAATCCAGCGCTCTAACCAACTGAGCTACGTTCGCCACAAAAAACAATGGATTTTCCAGCAACAACCATTAATTGTCAAACATCAGAATCAATTCCCTCAGTTACCAAAACTCAGGTTCATATGGAGTAGAGGATCGACGCCCTCATTTTGTCAAAGCTCGTGCTCTATTTGCTCTCCCGGTTGTTACACATGGAGCATTCTCCATTCTTCTATTGGTGAGCGCTCTGGCCGCTTGTCTGAGGCGACTGCTAAAAATGTTTTACCAAATCGCTTCTTTAAAGCGCGAGTGGCGCAGAGGTTCACCTCGTGGGTAAACGCCTCCCTTGTATACTCCTTATATTTTTGCCACATCTGAGACTCACTTAATTCGGGATCTACAAGAGTAAGGGCTACTTCTACCGCCTCCTCTCCAAATTTATCTTTCATTCTTCCTGTTGGGGATAAGAGTGTAACTAATTCGCTTGCGCTCATCGCTTGCACTTTTGCCCAAACATCTTGGGGCTGCAACCTAAGTTCCGCCTCAGCCCGCGTTTTTAAGGCAGGTCCAAATCTAAAGAGAAGTTGTGCCTCAGGTGTAAAGGAGGCTTCTAATTCGGTAGGGGTGAGGTGCTGGATTCTCGTCCATATCTGTACTGTGGTCTCATTGGCAAAAATAGAGAGTGCTTTTACGGTCAATGCTGGTCCCAAATGCGCTAAAACAATCTCATCTAAGGGCTGCTTTGTTGCTAGATCAATGGGAAGACCGATGATTGAACAGATCGTTCTATCGCTATAGCAGCAGATAGTCTTCCAAAGCTCTTTGTTGTTTCCAAAATGCATTGTACTGAGCGTCTCGATGGTTTCAGGGCGATAGCGGTCGGTAAAGGAGATTTCCGCTGGGTTGCTATCGGGGTAGGATTGTTGTGCTCTCTCCAATTGGAAACAAAGAGCATCCCGTGCAGCGCATTGAGGCGGTGCTTCTTCTTCTGTGGTGATGGGGACTTCGAGAATTTTGCGGATCGATTCATCTGAGTAGAGGTGGATCACTTCCCATATTTGAGAATTAACATTCACAAGAGCACTGGCAAATCTTTCGCGCAATACTTCGAGAGTACGAGGTCTGTATCGTCCGGCTATTCTTTCATCAGACCATGGATCGCCGTCGAGATATACTTGCTCTTCACGGGATAAAGCTTCCTCAAATTTTTTCCACGCTTCAAAAATAGGCAGAGGTGCGTCAGTGGGCAGTGGGCAGCATAGGGCGTGGCAGATTTGAGCATCGGAAAAGGTGTGGAGATATCTCCATAGTAGGGAATCATCATTCTTTAGGGTACGTAGTTTTCTTATTGTCTCGTCACGATAGCGCGCCGTAAGTTGGAGAGTAGCATTATGCTCTCTTTCTTCAGGATAGTGACCTAAACGACCAGATAAGCGGTTTTGTAGCATTTCCCATGTCGTAGGCATTTGTGTGTCCTGAACATCACGGTGCGCTGGAGCAGCCGGATTCCTCTGCTGAGAGGGACAAAATGGTCTTTGATCTTCGTTACTCTGTATGTTTCCGACATGAAAATCTACGGGAGCGGCCCTTGTTGCAGGAGATAAGGGGGCTGATAGTGGAATAGCTGCCTCTGGTACAGCTATCCATTGTTTAACGCTATCGTTATAAAAAGTCATCTGTTTGTCGAATTGAGGAGGTGAGGGAAGGGTTTTGTATTCTTGCGGTACATAAACCCACTGTTTGTGGATACAATCATAGTAAGCTTTGTGTGTATGGTAGTGGTGGTGGGCATAGTAAATATTAGGTTTTCTTAAGGAGCTCACAACTGAGGTAACAACGATCGTTGTAATAAGAGTTCCAGCGCCAGCTGCGATTTTGAGATATAGGGGGGAGAGATCGCAGCTCTTCATGGTGAGAACAACTGCCCCCGTAAGGGCTAATCCTCCAAAAAAGATAGTCATCGCAGGGGCTATCAACTCAGATATCTGGGGTCTTAGGTTAATATGATCCCGGATCTGCGTCTCTAACAATTTAATATCGGCTGTTCCTCTTAACCCCATAATTTAATTCCATAATGATAAATGCTTATTAGAATAGCTTTATTATGTCTTAAAATTATTTATTTTGTATAAAAAAAAGATTAAGCATAAATAAATTTTATTTTGGAGGCAAAGATTTTTGTGTAAAGAGCGGTTAGTGGATCTTGCAGAGACTTTATACCATTCGCAAAAAATAAAGGCACAAATTCATGGTATCTAAGACGCCATCTTTATAAAGATCCTTTCTCCCTCATATTCACTAATATGGGCTTCGAAAAGATCTTCTAAATCTGACATCTTAGATACCATGAATTTGCGTCTTTATTTTTTGCTCTTAGTATAACTGTGATAACAAGAAATAGAATGTTGAGCAATTATCCTTTTTAGTGCCCCAACTCTTTTGCATAGAGGTGGAGCCCTTGATGTACGATCTCCATCATCTCGATTTTCGAGGGACAGATGAAGGAAGGTAACGCAAAATCCTCTTTCACTACTTCAAGCGCCCCCAACACTTCGGCGAGCTCATAGTCCTGTGCAAGCAAAGCTTTTACAAGCTGCATGGTGGGAATCTGCATCGGCATCACTTTGTCATACACCGAACCATCGATAAAAGCGCGCTCTTCTCCATGTTTGTTCGTCGTGAAACTATATCCCTCTTTGGGGGGAGAGAAAAAGCCGGAGAGATAACACCTTGTCGCGGTATATTTCTTTCGTCCTAAGCGCCAAAAATGTAGTAACTGCCGCTCCACGTTGACAGGCAGAACCGTTACGGCAGTATCATAGAAGTGAAGAAATTCTGTCGGTTCGCTCTTTGTTCCTGTTAAAGGATCTCCAGAGATCACACAAAGAAGCTCTTCTTGCACTCGCCCCTTCAATAGCTCTTCGAGAGGATAACCCATTCTTCCTTTGATAAAGCCGCGCTCTGTTTCAAGAAAGCCGCTGCCCCCCAAAGAGAGGATTCTTTCATGGTAATAATTCCCTCTACTCACCATTTTACCAATAGAGATCACTCCTATCAAAGAAACGGTCCAAGTATAATCGTCGGATTTTCGAATAGGAAGAATGTTGTGGATATGCACCGAAAAATTGCCGCGAGGATGCGGTCCACGTACAGTATGTTTGGTGCAATCCTTAGATTCCAAAAATGTTTGGCAAGTAGATCCTTCGTCGTACACGAGGTGAACAGGAGCAATTTTGCTCAAAGCCTCTAGCCCTGCGCGAAAATAGGGTTCTTTTCCCTTTATTTGAAGGTCTGCCGAAGGGACAAAAGGGAGAGATTCAACAGCGCGCACAAAAATCGCACGCGGAAGGTGTTCTGGATGAGCAATTAAATCAAAGGGACGCTGACGAATGTGAGGGAAAATGCCTGCGCGCAAAAAAAGGTTGATCAACCCCTCTTTGCTCTCTACTCCAGCCGTATCGTGCTGAAAAATTTCTTCTTTCTCAGCCACGTCAATTACGATATCTAGTAACCTGCGTTTCAACCCTCGGCGGATTGCTGAAACAACCCCGCCAGCGGGCGAGACAAAAAACATGCCGGGAACCGCTTTATTTTCTACCAAAGGCTGCCCAATTTGCACAATCTCTCCCATCTTGACGAGCACCTTAAATCGGACGTCAGCAAAAGGATCTAGGTTCAGAGCGATTTTACGAGGTTTATCGAAAGAACGGAGAGCGCCAGATGGGGCGCCGGCGATGGGAATGTCTAATCCTTTCTTCACAACAATCTTCATAGAATCTACTATAAACACCGCGGGAATAACTTGAATAGGTATTTTAAAAAGAACGCCGGTTTAATACATTCGTGCAAAGAAGGCAGCCAAAGCACTACCTTAGAGCCAATTTTCAGTCGCAGATCGCAAAGATGAGTTTCTACAGAGAGATCTTACGTTAAACTGGCGTTAAAAAGAGGGTATACCATGAATTTGTGCCTTTATTTTTTGCTCTTGGTATTACATTGAAAGCCAATCTCTCTTCTTGGCAAACCGCTTTGTCTGCTTTTCCCCTTCCTTGAACTTCAGATTTTTTTCTCGTTTTTCCGGCTTTTCTAGTGTTGTAATAGTCTTTAACTTAAACTCCTCACAAGCTCGCTTCACCTGCTGCAACGATTCCCATTGTTCCTTAGAGAAATTGTTGGGGTTTTGCGCATAC
>JBJXGG010000127.1:0-3073 GCA_046153495.1 Chlamydiales bacterium | reverse complement strand
GAAGGCGCTATTATCGAGCAAAAAATTGCAAGAGAAGCCAGACAACTCCCTGAGGATGAGGAAGAACAACCCAAAACTCAGGTTAGAAATGAAGACCTGCTCAGCGGTGGTCTACCTCTGCACCAATGGGCGCAATGGTATAGCCTATTAAATTTAATCGGCTATATAAAATTATTTTTTTAGCAATCCATTAACTTTAGTGCTAATTTTTGTTGGCGTTAAAACCTTCTTTGTGGTATCTTCATGCCTAACACAGATGCTATTCGCAGGAAAAACATTCATAAAAATGGTTGTAGGATCCAGCAGATGTGTAGGGTTGTTTTGCTTTGCATATTTCTTAATATGAGTAAGAAGGGATCCCGCCACAGTGAGTGATTACACTGTTATTTGTGAATGTTTTTTCTGCGAATTGTATAAACCTAAAACCAGGAGTTTAGTTATGGCTGAACAAGCAGTACAAACAAAACTTAAACCATTGGGCGACAGAGTTCTATTAAAAAGACTCGAGCCTGAAGATACAGTAAAAGGTGGAATCATCCTTCCCGATTCTGCAAAGAAAAAGCAAGAAGCGGCTTATGTTGTTGCGCTTGGCACTGGAAAAAAAGATCAACCTTTTCCAGTAAAGGTAGGCGACAAAATTTTGATGGAGAAATATTCCGGGCAAGAAATCACCGTCGAGGATGAAGAGTTTATTATCCTCAAGGCGGACGACATCATTGCAATCGTAGAATAATTTAATCGTAAGGAGATTTTAAGCAATGGCAGCAAAAGATATTAAATATAGAGAAGAAGCGAGAAGTAAGATTTTGAAGGGCGTGAAAACTCTTGCAGACGCAGTGAAAGTCACTCTTGGCCCTAAGGGTCGTAACGTCGTGATTGAGAAATCTTACGGCTCACCGCATGTCACAAAAGATGGTGTGACTGTGGCAAAAGAGATCGAGCTCGATGATAGGCATGAAAATATGGGTGCGCAGATGGTTAAAGAGGTCGCCTCCAAAACAGCCGATCAGGCTGGAGACGGCACCACCACTGCAACCATTTTGGCAGAAGCTATTTATGCTGAAGGCCTACGTAACGTAACTGCTGGTGCAAATCCGATGGATTTGAAGCGCGGTATCGATAAAGGGGTAAAATGCGTTATCGAAGAGCTTAAGAAGATTGCGAACCCTGTGAAGAATCAGAAAGAGATTTGTCAGGTTGCGACTATTTCTGCAAACAACGACGAAGAGATCGGCTCTATCATTGCAAAAGCGATGGAGCGCGTCGGTAAGAATGGAACAATCACAGTAGAAGAGGCGAAAGGATTTGAGACAACACTCGATGTTGTAGAAGGAATGAATTTTGACAGAGGATATCTCTCTGCCTACTTCATGACGAATCCAGAGTCACAAGAAGCTGTGTTAGAAGATACTTTCATTCTTCTCTATGAGAAGAAAATTGCGAACATGAAAGAGTTTTTACCCATCCTTCAAGCAGTAGCAGAGACAGGCAAGCCTCTTTTGATTATTGCAGAAGATGTAGAAGGTGAAGCTCTTGCCACTTTGGTGGTCAACCGTATTCGTGCGGGCCTCAAAGTATGTGCCGTAAAGGCGCCTGGATTTGGTGATCGTCGTAAAGCGATGCTCGAAGATATCGCAATCCTCACAGGAGGGCAACTGATTGCCGAAGAACTAGGGATGAAGCTCGAAAGCACGACGATCGATATGCTCGGCCGAGTGAAAAAGGCTGTCGTCAAGAAAGAGGAGACCACTCTTGTAGAGGGAGCGGGATCCAAGGCGAATATCGAGAAGCGCTGTGAGCTACTCAAGCGCCAAATTGAAGATAGCACCTCTGATTACGATAAAGAGAAACTCCAAGAGAGGCTTGCAAAGCTCTCTGGCGGTGTAGCTGTGATTCGTGTCGGTGCTGCTACTGAGATCGAGATGAAAGAGAAGAAAGATCGCGTAGACGATGCTCAGCATGCAACAGCTGCTGCTGTAGAAGAGGGAGTCCTTCCAGGTGGAGGAACCGCTCTATTGCGTGCCTCAAAGGCTCTAGAAGAGCTCGCTAAAAATTGCGATGGCGATGTGCGCATCGGAGTACGTATTATCCTACGATCACTCTCAGCGCCTCTCCGTCAGATAGCGGAGAACGCGGGACAAGAGGGGTCTCTCGTCTGTCAAAAAGTGTTGAACCTTCCAACTAACGAAGGATACAACGCACTGACAGGTGAGTATGTGAATCTTCTAGAAGCGGGAATTTTGGATCCGATGAAAGTGACCCGTTCCGCTCTGGAGAGCGCGGCCTCCATTGCCTCTCTGCTTCTCACCACAGAAGCAATCATTGCAGAGATTCCGGATGAAAAACCGGCAGCAGCTGCAATGCCAGCGGGTATGGACTACTAAAAAAACAGCCCTCTGAAACGAGAGCTATTTTTTGGAATAGAAGACCCTCCAAATGGAGGGTCTTCTGTTATATAGTGTATTTCGGCTCGCGTGAACTGATCTGGATTAGCGCTTCTGTTGTTCCTCTCTCATATGCGACAAAGTATTGCCTACCAGCGATCGTTTTTTCCTTGACGCATGCCTTATCTAGACCTCTTTGTAGATCATCCGCTTCTCTCTTCAATTCATTTGCTAGAGCGGTATTTCCTGTAAGCGCTCTTTTAGAGTTACAACGCTCTCGAAGGTCCATTCCCTTCTTCACCATCCACACCACGGCCGCACCGCTACCACCATAGAGTGCCGCATTTGCTATGCCATTTGTCAAAGACGCTGTATCTACACCTTTGGTAGCAAGAGCCACAGCCATCGCTATCGTCATTCCGAGTACCGCGCCACAAACGATCAATCGTCCCCATTTCGTCGCTTTACTCTCGACATTCCACTGTCGCGTATTTGTTAAATCTCCTATCTGGGAAGAGTCAACCTTTCCTGTCCTACGGTTGATCCATCCACAAATCCCTGTTGTCATCTCTAACCTCCATGTTAACCTGAGTTTTGAGTTGCCTTCTTTAGATTCAGGTTATTAATGAAAAACATCATTAATATAATGATAATGCCAAGATTATATAATAATATTATTTATATAGTAT
>JBJXGG010000167.1:0-2817 GCA_046153495.1 Chlamydiales bacterium | reverse complement strand
TGTTGTCTTAATAATCTCTGATCTTCTTTCAGGTGTAATATCTCGGAAATAGTTGCCTTCAAAAGAGGGATCCGAAGCAGCAAAGACGATCATTTCCGCGTCTAAAAGAGCGAACTGAAGTGAAGAGAATCGTGTATTAGACAAGATGGGTAGGACAGCCTGAGAGATATCTTTCATCTCCACAATTATCCCCAACGCCTTTTTTGTCTCTGGAGAATAAAACGTGCGCCCCACGAGGAGGTAGAGAACCTCCTTATTGAGAAAATCCGAGTAGTCATACCTAAGAAAGACCCCCTTGCCATCGGCAAGCAGTCGCTCGAACTGCTTAAAACTGATAAAACTTTTGCCGATATCTTCAGGCCGGCTTGCTACAATAACCTCATATTGGTGATTTTTATCGGGTATTGGGCTGAAGATGTAGAATTCGTGGAGGGGATTTTTGTCTGCAAGGTTAGTTAATTCTTTTGTCCATCTTTCCAAATCCTGTTTGCCGCTTAAGTCAAGAAAATGGATAATCTCATCGAGTAACACCTCTCTTCCAGGCTGTAGCTCACTCATCGCATAAGCTCGCAAACTAGCGATTTCCTTTAATTCATCGCGTGCCTCGTTGACTGTACTGTAGTAAAAATCTTGGAAAAAAATAAATGTGTCAACCAAAAGAGGGAGCGCCAAAAAAAGAAAATTGATCGCTAGGATGCGTAATGTGAATGCTTGTTTTTCCATCAGCTCATCACCTTCATGATAAGTAGTGTTATATCATCGTGCTGTGGCGCTTTTCCTACAAACTGATGCACCGCCTCTTCAATCAACGCCAAAATCTCAGCCGCGCTTTTCTCATGGACTGATTGCAACAGTTGCATCAACCTATCTTCACCAAATAACTGCTTTTCAATATTGTGCGCCTCTGTGACTCCATCTGTGTAGAAGACTACAACATCTCCCAGCTCTAATCTCTTTGTTTGCGTTTGTAATCTCTCTGTTTTCTCAATGACCCCCATGGCAATATCGCCTCGATCTAGCAATTCGAGAGCTCCTCCTTTGCGCACAATAATGCCTGGATTGTGACCAAAAGAGTAGTAGCTCAGCTCTCTTGTGTCATAGTCATACTGGGCCATTTGAACCGTCACAAACATCCCTGTATCACCTGTATCTTTGCAAAACAGATTGTTGGAACGCCGCATTACATCTGCAACATCGTCTGACTCGCTCGCATAGGTACGTAACATATTGCGTAAGATCAAAGAATAGCAGCAAGCCTGTACCCCCTTCCCTGAAGCATCCGCTACCGCTAACACTAATTTTCCGCTTTCTTTCCGATAAAAATCGTAAAAATCCCCTCCCACTTCAATCGCAGGAAGATACTGTTCAACTAATTCAACTGGGCCAATATCCTCTATATGTTTGGCTAGCAAAGTCTCTTGCACCTTTTTTCCAACGCGCAACTCTTGCGCTAGGGTCTCGCGCGCTACTCGTTCATTCTCAGCTAGCGCCTGATTATCTAAAAAGGCGTCCAACATTTCATTGAACATCAAACCTAACTTATTAATCTGAAAACCAAAGCGACGTGGTCTGAAGCGAGCAGAGAGATCTCCCTCTTCGATTTGATGCATCACAACGCCTAAATGTTGAATAGGGCGCATAAGAATACGCGTGAGAAGTAGGACAACACATCCGCCAATCACTAAAATCAGAGCATAACTTACATAGATGCCGAAAAAATCTTGCACTCCGTAAGATTTCAACTCTCGTTCACTCGCATATGCTAGTAGTTCAAAGTTGGTATTCGCAATAGATTGGATCACTCCATACTGCTTCTCTCCTTGCCATTCAAATTCCATATAAGGAGCATTGAGCTTATGGTGTATCTCAATGGGATTGGGGGCTAGAAAGGAGGAGTAGACCTCCTCTTCTGTCAAAAAAAGGTGTCTTCGCGCTTTATCTAGGGGAGAAAAGTATTGAAAAAGCAGCGTTGGATCCGTTGCCGCTAATACGATCATGGAAGGAAGCATCAGAGCAAAACGGACGGGGTAATTGGTCGAATCGATGGAGAGCAATTGTTGTAGTCTATCAGAGGCATCGTTTATCACCGCGATGATCCCCAAATTTTTCCCCTCTTTTGAGAGAATTCCTCTGGCCGCTACAAAATAGGGGTGCATTGTTTTTTCGTTGTAAGAGATGTATTCCACATACCCCCAATCCTGGATGCTGGCGTGAAAAGGGTCTGGATCTTGGAAAAACTCGGTGTAGTCTCTCCCCAAATATTCAGATTTTGCAGAGCTTACCACTTTATAGGCTCCTTCAGGACTGATGTTTAACAACATGACATTATAAAGCGCCCCCACCTCTGCGATCTCTACCAGCTCTTTGTTGAGCTGTTCACTCTCTTGTTGAGGAAAATTGTTTTCCAAGCCCAGAAAATAGATGAGGGCCTCGAAAACCTCTCCTCGAATCGGCTGCAATTTCGAGAGAGGAAGTACTCGTAGATAAGCACTCTCGATAAGATAGTTCTCAGATTCTGCCTGAATCGACTCATATTTATTGACCAACAAAACAAATGAATCGACTAAAAGAGGGAGAGCCAACAGCAAAAAACTGAGAGCCAAAAGGCGGAAACCTATTGTTTTGCGAAAAGGAATCATCGCCTCCTTTTACTGCAGCAAGGAAATATTTTCAATGTGATCAGACGCAATGGAGAATTCGAAACCCAGGTATTGAGGTCAAAAAATCCAGGTTGATCATCTTTCAACGGATTCCGCTATATAATACCCTTCGCGAAAAATAAAGATACAAATTCACGGCATCTAAGACGCCATCTTT
>JBJXGG010000122.1:0-8120 GCA_046153495.1 Chlamydiales bacterium | reverse complement strand
TCAGTGTCGCGCTCTAACCAACTGAGCTATAACCGCGGTGTGAATGGAGGCTAGGAGAGTCGAACTCCTGACCTTCTGAATGCAAATCAGACGCTCTACCAGCTAAGCTAAGCCCCCCGCAATTTTTTCTTGCTTTTCAGCATTTCTTTCCATCAATGTGAAAAGAAATAAAAAAATACAGAAACAGTCAGTTTTTGCAAAGGGAAAAATCCATGAAGCGCAATATTATACTCGCTCTCTCTCTGAATCTTGCTCTATTTGGGCAACCGGACGACAATGTGGGCGAGGGGAGCGCTATGGAGGCAGAATCAAGGAAAACAGTCGGAGGGTATGATTCCACGATCTATAACCCTGACTATGGCAAAAAATTTTTAGACCCTAAAGATCCAGGAAAAGAACTGGAGACAATGTATCCACAGTCTACATCAAACCAACAAAGCGGGGTGAATGACTCTACAGGAGTGGACGATCGCACGGTAGGGGGCGATTTTACAGCAGCTAACGCTCAGGCCACCTATTGGCTTGGTCTGATCGATCAGCAAGCCTATCCCACTTCATGGGTCCAAGCGGGTGGATTGTTACAGGATATTATCTCTCGAGATATCTGGGCGGCAGCAATGAAAGAGATGAGGCAAGAGCTTGGCAACAAGCTTTCTCGCAAAGTCTCCTCGCACCAGTCCCTCTCCCAGCTCACACATGGCACACGTGGCACATTTATCCAGATCAAATACAACAGCTCATATTCTAATCGCGCAAACGTCCAAGAACAGATTATACTCATGACTTCTGGAAAAAGTGGACAGTGGAAGGTGATTTCCTATAGCATTGGCAGCGGATGAGAAGACGAATTTTCCTGATACTGTTCACTTTAGTATCTGCTTTTACTACAGGCTATTTTGGCCTGCAGCTCGCTTTTTCAGGTTTGAATGACACCTTTTCTCTTGCTAACATCACCTCCGATTTATCGTACGCTCCCTGTTTCGAAACAACTCCCCTTACAAAAATAGTGCGATCAGAAGTTGAAAAAGCGTTCGACCAATCCTATTTTTACCTCTGTAAGGGGTCTCAATGTTATGTTTTTGAAAGCGCAGACAAAAAATATGTGCTGAAATTTTTTCGCCACAACCGTTTCCGTTTCCCTGTCTGCTTAGGAAAGATTCCCCTCCCCTCTTTTCTCAGTGAGATCCACAATAGACGCTCTATAGATAAGAGTAAGAAGCTCCATGCACTGTTTTGCAGTTGCCGTCTTGCCTATGAATATTTAAGAGAAGAGTCTGCCTTACTCTATATGCATTTGAATAAATCAAAAAACTTGCAAAAAGAGATATTGATATATGATACTCTCAACCGCCCCTACTCTATTTCTCTCGATGATTTTGAGTTCTATCTTCAGAGGAAGGTAGAGCCCCTCAACAGCTACATCACGAGCCTCCATCACAATGGACATGATGAAAAAATTCCCCTCTGCTTGCAAAAGATGACTCTTCTGCTCTTAAGTCGTCTCGAAAAGGGAATCGATGATCATGATCCGGTATTACAAAAAAATACAGGTTTTGTAGACGAGAGAGTCGTCTTTTTAGATATTGGAAGTTTTTATTTTAATGAAGCAGTCAAAGATCCTGACTCCTACCACGGTCAAGTCTATTATATGACCCGTAAATTAAAAAGATGGTTAGAAGAGAGAGCCCCCGCATCCTCCCCCTTTGTTGATGAAGCAATAGAAATTTTACTGTAAATCGCTTGACTCACACGCTCCCTCTGCAAAAGCTTTCTTGCCTTTTTTTTGCTCGGAGTTTACACTGCTTCCTTTATTTTATACGAGTTAGTAGGAGAAAAAAATCACATGTCAAAAGAGACGGAATACACCTGGTCAACCAATAACATCCTCGATGATGTTGCATACCAAGAAGAAGATGCTAAGGAGTTTAAGGAGCTTATTCACGGGACTTCAAAGAAAAAAGATGAGATCCCTGCGATGTGTGCAGGTACGATTTTACGAGGTTCTATTGTAGAGATAGGAAAGGATTATGTCGTAGTTGATGTAGGACTAAAGTCAGAAGGACTCGTTCCTACTGCAGAGTTTACCGATCCCGAAGAACTATTTTTGGACAACGAGATTGAAGTCTATTTAGAGCAACCTGAAAACGATCAAGGACAGATCGTACTTTCCCGTGAGAAAGCCTCCCGTCTCCGTCAGTGGGAATTCATTATCGAGCATTGCGAAGAGGGTTCTATTGTAAAAGGGAAAATCATTCGTAAAGTGAAGGGTGGTCTTATGGTCGATATCGGGATGGAGGCGTTCCTTCCCGGGTCACAGATCGACAACAAGAGAATCAAAAATCTTGATGAGTACCTCGGAAAGACTTGCGAGTTCAAGATTCTTAAGATCAATATTGAAAGAAAGAATATTGTTGTTTCTCGCCGTGAGCTGCTCGAAGCAGAGCGCATCTCTAAGAAGGCCGAGCTTCTTGAGACGATTCAAGAGGGTGATGTACGCAAAGGTGTTGTGAAAAATATCACGGACTTCGGTGTCTTTCTCGATTTAAATGGTATCGACGGTCTATTGCATATCACAGATATGACCTGGAAGAGAATCAAGCATCCTTCTGAAATGGTTGAATTAGGTCAAGAGCTTGAGGTGATGATTCTTAGTATCGATAAAGATAAAGGGCGTGTTGCTCTCGGGTTAAAACAGAAAGAAGAGAATCCATGGGATGATATCGAGCAGAGATATGCCCCTGGAACGCGTATCAGCGGAAAAATCGTCAAGCTTCTCCCCTATGGAGCATTTATTGAAATCGAGCCTGGGATTGAGGGCTTAATCCATGTTTCTGAAATGTCATGGGTAAAGAATGTGACCGATCCTAGCGAGATAGTGAACAAAGGTGATGAGGTATCAGCTGTTGTGCTCTCCGTGCAGAAGGAAGAGGGTAAGATTTCTCTAGGCATTAAACAACTAGAGCACAATCCTTGGGATGATGTAGAGGAGAAATATCCTATAGAGTCAAATGTGGTTGCTGAGGTAAAAAGTCTTACTAACTATGGCGCCTTTGTAGAATTAGAGCCTGGAATTGAAGGGTTGATCCATATCTCCGATATGAGTTGGATCAAAAAAGTCTCTCATCCATCTGAGATTCTCAAGAAAGGTGATAAGATTGAGGCTGTGGTTCTTACTGTAGACAAGGAGAGCAAGAAGATCACTCTCGGTGTCAAGCAACTAAGCACTAATCCTTGGGAGACCATTGAAAGATCTATTCCAGTAGGTTCTCTTGTCAAAGGAAAAGTGACAAAAGTCACAGCGTTTGGAGCATTCGTAGAACTAGATAATGGCATTGAAGGCTTAATTCATGTAACGGAGCTCTCTGATCAACCTTTTGCGAAAGTAGAAGATATCATTTCGGTGGGCGATGCCGTCACTGCTAAGGTAATGAAACTCGATCCTGAGCATAAGAAAGTAGCTCTCTCTGTAAAAGAGCGGTTGATCGAAGAGAATCAAGAAAACCGCGATGATATTGTTGTGAGTGAAGAAAATTCTGAAGATGATGAAGAGAGCGAAGAGGAAAGAGACAGCAACCATGCAGAGATGAGCGAGGGGTAGTTTCCCTTCGGAGGGTAGCACCATTGTGTCCTCACGAAACCGAAGGGAAGCCTTCGGTTTTTATTTTTGTAATAGAAGGAGTAAAATAAATGAATAAAAAGGACCTCGTTGCCATCTTTGAATACATGGAGCGTGAGAGAGGAATCAAAAGAGATATTGTAATTAGTGCGATTGAAACAGCACTAAAGGCTGCGGCGAAAAAAAGTCTAAAAGACGAAGCGAATGTCTCAGTCCAAATTCACCCCAAAACCGGTGATATTGATGTTTTCTGTGAAAAAGAGATCGTACAGACAGTCGAATCCCCTGCTCGCGAAATCCGCCTAGAGGTCGCACAAGAACTCGATCCTGATTGTGAAATCGGTCAATTTATCGATGTTCCCGTAATGCCTCAAAACTTTGGTCGTATCGCAGCTCAAACAGCGCGGCAAATCATCTCGCAAAAATTGCGCGGAGCAGAGAAAGATGTGATCTATGAGGAATATCGACACCGTGTGAATGAGATCGTTTCAGGAGTAGTCAAACGATTTTCCAGAGGTCCCAATATGATTATTGATTTGGGAAAGGTGGAGGCGATTCTCCCCGGTCGCAACTACCCTAAGACGGAGCGCTATGATGTAGGCTCAAAAGTCTCCGCTCTTCTCGAAGAAGTGAAAGATCTAGAAGATGGAGGAGCAGAAGTCGTTTTATCGCGTAGTAATCCGGAGTTTGTGCGTCAACTGTTCTGTCAAGAAGTGCCAGAACTTGATGATGGAACTATAGAAATCACTAAGATTGTTAGAGATGCTGGCTACCGCACGAAACTCACTGTCCGTTCCTCAGATCCCAAAGTGGACCCTGTAGGAGCCTGTGTGGGTATTCGTGGAAATCGTGTGAAAAATGTGATCCGTGAGCTTAACAACGAAAAGATTGACATCATTCCTTACGTAGATGATCCTGTAGATCTTCTGCAGAATATTCTTTCACCTATTGAAATCCGCAAGGTGGGTGTGAACGAAGAAGAGAATATCGTAGCCATTGTTGTTGACGATGCTGACTATGCCGCTGTTATTGGAAAACGAGGCATGAATGCGCGTCTTACCGGGCAGCTAATTCGTTATGAGTTAGAAGTACAAAGAATGAGCGAGTTTAACAAGTCGCTTGAAATCCAAAGGATGCAGATCGCTGAGGCTAACGATCCCGCTTTGGATGAACCTCTAAAAATAGAGGGTATTAATAAATTAATCGTTCAGAATCTCATACAAGCCGGCTACGACACCCGTCGTAAGTTGCTTTTAACTAGTATCGATCAAGTGGCAACAGTGCCAGGGATTAGTCTAGATATGGCTTACAAGATCCTCGATGAAGTGAGTAAACCTCGGAGTGAATAACATTGGCGAAAAACCTTAAAATAAAAATCAAAAATACCCAATTAGCGAAGGCCGCTGGTCTTGATAGTCTTAAGCAAAAGTTAGCAAAGAAAAAGTCTGATTTGGCTCCTAATCCACTAGAAACGGCATCTCCTGTGGAAGTCGCAGAAGAAGAGAAAGGAGAAAAGAAACGTATTCGTGCTAAAACTCGCTCTTCATTTGCTCCTAAGAAAGAGTCGGAGCCTATTGCCAGGGAAGAGCAAGCAGAGAGTGAACAAGAACAGGTTACGTATGAGACTGTTGCTGAAGAAAATCTACCTCTAAAAGATGTAGAAATAGAACTTTCCAATGAAGAAAAGCTGAAGGTAACGCCTCTAGTTAACCAAAAGTCTAAAGAGTCGAAGTTGGGGCCTACTGGTCGTCATGTCAATGATCTTTTACCACCTACTAAGAAAGTGCAAGAGTCAAAAGAGTCAAAAGAGTCAAAAGAATCGAAAGAACCCAAGGAAACTAAAAAGCACCCAAGACCGCCCCTCAAAGAGGACGCGATCCCTGAAAAGGATGATGAGAAAGAGCTTGACCTAAAAAAAGGTAAGAAGGTGCGCGATTTTAAGGATGTGAAGCCTCCTTCTCGACGCGGCGGGGTGGAGATGCGTTCGTTCGACGCCCGTGACCGCGCAGGGCTCACATCGGGAGAAGATGAGAGGTGGCGAAAAAGACGTCCGAACAAGCAGAGTCGTATGCTCCGCTCAGAGCAAGAGATTGTACGTCCTACCTCTTTACAAATACGCCTTCCAATCATGCTTAAAGATTTAGCTTCCGAAATGAAGATTAAATCATCGGCATTGATTCAGAAGCTATTTATTAATGGCATGATTTTCACCTTAAACGACTACCTAGATGACGAGACAACGGTAGAGTTTATTGGGAGTGAATTCGGTTGTACGATTAAGATCGATACATCAGAAGCGGAAAGGATTCAGATTACTAAGCAATCTGTGCGAGAGGAGATTGCTGCTGCCGATCCTTCCAAACTCCAATTCCGCGCTCCGGTTGTAGCTTTCATGGGTCACGTCGACCACGGTAAAACAAGCTTGATCGATGCGATACGTAAGAGCAATATTGCTTCAGGGGAAGCGGGAGCGATCACACAACATATCGGCGCTTTTAGATGTCAGACTGTTGTGGGAGATATCACAATCTTAGACACTCCGGGCCACGAAGCCTTTTCAGCAATGCGTGCACGTGGAGCCGATGTAACGGATATCGTTGTATTGGTCGTTGCAGGAGATGAAGGGATGCGAGAACAGACGCTGGAGGCGTTGAGCCACGCTAAAGCAAGTGGTGTCACTATCGTTGTTGCTATTAATAAAGTCGATAAGCCGGGATTTAACCAAGAGAATGTCTACAGAGAGCTTTCAGAAGTCGAGCTTCTTCCAGAAGCCTGGGGTGGACAGACCATCACAGTCAATACCTCAGCAGTCACTGGCGAGGGCATTTCTACTTTATTAGAAATGCTAGCTTTACAGGCTGAAGTGTTGGAGTTGCAAGCCGATTATCAAGGTCGTGCTCGTGGTACTGTTCTTGAATCGGAGTTACATAAGGGTCTGGGGCGCGTTGCGACTATTTTAGTACAAAACGGCACCCTCAACTTGGGAGATGCGATTGTTTTTGAGCGAGATTATGGCCGCGTTAAAACGATGCACGATGAACATGGCAAACTTTTAAAACATGCGGGCCCCTCTACTCCTGTAGAAATTACAGGCCTTTCAGGGCTTCCTAAAGCCGGAGATCCTTTTATCGTGGTAGAGAGCGAAAAAGAAGCACAACATATCGTCGAGAGTCGAGAGGTCGGAATCGCACAAAGAGCACTGCAACAGAGAAAATCGCCCTCTCTAGAGTCCTTCTTACAAGAGGGTGTTGGCACATCCAAGAAGATCCTCAAACTGATCCTTCGTGGAGATGTGCAAGGTTCCGTTGAGGCGTTGCGTACATCTATCTTGAAGATTGAGTCAGACAAAGCAGAGTGTGAAGTGATCTTTATTGGTGTGGGTGAGGTCTCTGAGTCAGATGTGCAGCTAGCTTCAGCCTCGAATGCCGTAATCATTGGTTTCCATACAAAAATTGAAAGCCATGCCGAGAACCTTATCAAAGAATACCGTGTCAAAGTGTGTCTACATGACATCATCTACCATGCGGTGGACGAGGTGAAGCTGATGATGACGGGTCTTCTAGATAAATTAGAAGAAGAGAAAGAGACTGGAACCGTTACTGTCCAAGCTATATTCAAATCTTCTCATTTAGGAAAGATCGCAGGCTGTTTGGTGACTAATGGAGCTATTTCTCGCAACCATCGAGCACGGGTCGTGCGTAATGGCAAGGTTGTATGGCGAGGTAGCATCTCCTCTATCAAACGTGCAAAAGAAGATGTGAGAGAAGTGAAGAAAGGGTTGGAATGTGGTATTATTCTTGATGGTTTCAACGATATCGAAGAAGGAGATGAAATCCAAGCTTATGAAATTATCTATCTCACACAGGAGTTATAGCCGTGTCAAGACGAATTGAAAGAGTCAATTCTCTGTTAAAAGAAGTAATTTCGGAAACTATCCGGGATTCTGTAAAGAATCCCCATGTTTCCCAATTCGTGACCATAACAAGCGTCGAAGTGACGAAGGATTTGCGCTACGCAAAAGTATACGTGAGTGTGATTGGAGAGAATAAGGATGGGACTCTGTCAGCTCTCCAATCGGCTGCAGGTTTTATTGCAGTGCAGGCTTCAAAAAAGGTTGAACTCCGCTACTTCCCTGAGCTGCGTTTTGCTCTAGATACATCACTAGATAAGCAGCTATACATAGAAACAATGATCCAGAATATTCAAAAAGAACGAGAAAATCGCGATGGAGTATGAGGAGCCTATACAGACTGCAACAGAACTAAAAGAGGGAATTCTTTTAGTTAGTAAACCTCAAGGGAAAACCTCTTTTAGCCTGATTCGTTCTCTGCGGAGGCTTACTGGGATTAAAAAAATTGGACACGCGGGCACCCTTGACCCGTTTGCAACGGGGGTAATGGTTATGCTCCTCGGCCGCCAATACACACAGCTTTCCGATCAGCTGCTTCTTGCTGATAAGGAGTATGTGGCCGAAGTCTACTTGGGCGTGACAACCGATACGTAT
>JBJXGG010000116.1:0-2591 GCA_046153495.1 Chlamydiales bacterium | reverse complement strand
CCAAATAACGAGGGAAAATCCCTTTCTCACTTTTCTGCTCCAAAAATTCGCGAAAAGGGACGGCCTTTCTCTCAATCGCTACGATGCAGGTCTCTACATCTAATACCAGATTGACCAATCTCTCTGTCTCTTCGCTGCTTAACGTTTTTTCTCCTATTTTGAGCGTGATATCGCGCACTCCTTGAGTCAAGAGATAGTCATCCATCTCTTTCTCACTCTTGAGATACTGGCTCTGCTTTTTACGTGTCACTTTAAAGAGAGGCGGCTGCGCAATATAGACAAAGTTATTGTCAATCAAAGCAGGCATGTGACGGTAAAAAAACGTTAAAAGCAGGGTACGAATATGCGAGCCGTCGACATCAGCGTCCGTCATAATGATGATGCGATGGTAACGGAGTTTTTCTAGATTAAAGGTATCTTCTCCAATCCCGCACCCCAAAGCGGCAATCATTTTGCCGACCTCTTGGTTTTGGAACACCTTTTGCAAACGCGCTTTTTCCACATTCAAAATCTTACCGCGGATCGGTAAAATTGCTTGAAAACGCCGATCCCGTCCCATCTTCGCAGAACCACCCGCAGAATCTCCCTCTACTATATAAATCTCACACTTTTCTGGATCTCTCTCTGAACAGTCGATCAGTTTACCTGGTAAACGAGCGCTGTCCAACGCTGTCTTACGGTGTGTCAGCTCTCGCGCTCTTTTGGCCGCCTCTCGCGCTTGCGCGGCAATGATTACCTTATCACCAACGGCACGGGCAATTTGCGGATTCTCACCCAGATAAATGGCGAGCTCTTCTCCCACGATCTGCTGCACGATCGAACCAACGTCGCTATTGCCAAGCCGCTGCTTGGTCTGTCCTTCAAACTGCGGATTCGGTACCTTTACAGAGATGACTGCCGTCAAGCCTTCGCGCATATCCTCACCAGATACCGTGATCTTGTCAGACTTTAGAATGTTGTTGGATTTGATGTAGGTATTGAGCACCCGTGTGAGAGCGGTAGAAAAACCTGTCAGATGTGTTCCCCCTTGGCGTGTCGGAATGTTATTCGCATAAGATAGGATATACTCCTTAAAACTCCCATTCCACTGCATCGCTACTTCAAATTCAATAGGACCATCATCTCCTTCTCTCGCACCACGAAAGTAGACCGGATTGGGAAAAAGAGGCTCTTTGTTTTCGTTCAGATAGGAGACAAAAGAGACGATCCCCCCTTCATAACAAAACTGTGTATCAGGACGCTCTTCATCGCGCTCATCACTAAATCGAATATCGATACCACGATTCAAGAAAGCCAACTCACGCAAACGGCGCGCTAAAATATCGTAATCAAACTCCAACACAGAGAAAATGGTATCGTCTGGCCAAAAAGTGACCCTGGTCCCCCTTTTATCCGTATCGCCTAAGACGGTAATCGGTTTAACAGGCGTTCCCCTCTCAAACTCCATCTCATAAATTTTACCTTCCTTAAAGATTTGTATATGAAAACGGCTCGAAAGAGCGTTTACGCAAGAGACCCCTACACCATGTAGACCCCCGGAAACTTTATACGTATCTTTGTCGAATTTACCACCTGCATGTAGAACAGTGAGCACTACTTCCAAGGCAGAGACATCCCGTCCCCTCTTTTTCGACTCTTTCTCGTGAGTCTCGACAGGAATGCCGCGTCCATCATCTTCAATCGTTATGCTTTGATCTTTATTGACTATCACAAGAATACGGGAACAATACCCCGCCATCGCTTCATCGATACTATTATCGACTACCTCATAGACCATGTGATGTAAACCACTCGACGAGGTATCTCCAATATACATACCAGGTCTTTCACGTACTGCTTGCAACCCCTCCAGAACCGTAATCGCACTGGCATCATACTTCTTGGGGGCTTTCTTTTCTTCGTCTGTTTCCATTGTTGTATTCATCTTATTCTAGCCGAAAAATTACGCTCTTTATATTTGTTTGGGGAAATTTTTCTCTTAAGCTTTTGATTATCCGAGGCTTATCTGTTGTTGACAACAAACTATAGAGAGTTGAGTTTTTCACATGTACAAGCAAGAAGCCATCATTGAATGAGACAGCTCTTGTCATAGGGGCTAACCGCTCTCCCACTACTGCAGGCCATGCTTGCAACAGTAGATCGGGACGATCTTGATACACTTTGCTAATACTGCGCAGCACTTTGGGTAGTATCTCTACGATGTGATGCGTTGTCAGCTCAGGCGTGTGCCCTTTTTTCGATAAGCGGCGTCGATTCAAAGTCGGTTCCTAAAGAGTATCCAATCTAGAAGAAACATACTCCATAGTCAAGGGATACTGCAAGCTTATTTTTCGCCCTCTTTGAAAGGGTTACCTGATACTCTTAACCTGAGTATTTTTTAGCGATAATAGGAAGGCCTTTTGCTGACTTCATCATACATTGTCACTCTTCCTTCCACAAAGCAGGATCGATCCCACAACTAGACTCACCACAGCAGCGATCGCATAACTGACCGATTTTTGATACGCTGCAAATCCTTTAAAATAGCCCGAAACATATAGACAGGCTATTCCTGCCATAATAGCAGCGACCACCAAACAAATTAACCCCAG
>JBJXGG010000115.1:0-5771 GCA_046153495.1 Chlamydiales bacterium | reverse complement strand
ATCCCCAGGGCCATTGGAAAGAAAGACACCGTCATATTCTTCATTCGTATAGTCGTAGTTATAAGGTACGCGGATGACTTCAATCGGAAACCGAATAAGTTGGCGGATAATACTCTCTTTCATCCCGCAGTCGACGGCAATTACCCGCTTTTTCCCTGTCCCATAGACGTGCTTTTGCTTTCGAGCGACTAGCGCAACCAAATTTTCTCGGGAGGGTTGCAATACCACCCTCTCTTTTTTAGAGGAGATTTTTCCAAGCAGAGTTCCCCCTTGGCGCAGCTTTTTTGTAAGAGCACGCGTGTCAACCCCTGTGAGCAGGGGAATAGTTTCCGCCTTTAACCATTCCGCAAGAGAGCAAACCCCAGCGTAATGACTCCAAGCCGTGCACTCTTCACTAACAACTACTCCCTTGACATGGATTTTTTCAGACTCCCACTGCTCTTTATCTGCGACTCCGTAATTGCCGATCAGCGGAAAGGTGAACACCAAGATCTGCCCTGCAAAGGAGGGGTCTGTCAAACTTTCATAATAACCGCACATCCCAGTAGTAAAGACTACCTCAGCCTCGGCCTCTCCCTCCACGGAAAGCTCCCCTTCGAAACAGCTCCCATCTTCTAGTTGTAAAAAACCTTTCATAATAAAAAAAAAGCCACCCTTACTTGGGTGGCGTCAACATCGAGTTGTAATTTAAATTCTTACTCATTTGCCCGAAGATTATACATTAATCATCTGTTTCTGACAAGCATTGCATTAGAGAGAGTTGTCTCGTTATATAAAATTTTTATAATTGTTTCAATCCACTCTTCTCTTCGATTGAAAGCGGGCAGACGTCGCACTACAAATCCTTTTTCGCAAACCACAGGCATATACTCCCGCTCTACTTCAAATAAAGTTTCAATATGATCGGATGTAAAACTAATGGGAACAAAGAGCACATTTTTTCTGCCCTTTCCCCATGTATCAATATTCTGGCAAAGGGAGATAGTAGAAGGCTCCAGCCAAACCGCCCGCCCCACTTTCGACTGATAGCCTAAGTGCGATAACGCTTCAGGAAAGGCTTTTTTTACCTCATTAACCGAAGCGATGCATTCATCCTTATACACATCGCCCTCATCGACAAATCTTTGAGGCAACCCATGCGCAGAGAAAAAGAGGATTGTCTCTCGCATATTGAGCTCTGCTTCCCCAATCATTTTTTGTGTCAATGAGATGAAAGAGGGATGTGTCGGATACGATTTGATCCAGCGTAATTTCAGGAGAGTAGAGTGTGAAAGTTTTTGCGAGAAGAACTTGGCGATGCTCCCCGTTGTCGCGTAAGTAAATTGAGGGAACATCGGGAAAACACGGATTCTTTGTACATCTAAAGTCTCTATTTTCTGGAGAAAGGTGGAGTGAGTGACCGGAAGATAACGGTGGAACGTCAGCACCTCTCCGTCCAGCCGCTCACGTAGTCTTTGAGCCACAAATTCCGTATCTTCATAGATAGGAGAACCTCCTCCAATCTCGGCATAGTCTTTGCACACGGATAGAGTTCTTTTTTTCGCAATCCGTCCAAATAACCACTGAAAAAAAGGAGAGGGAATTTTTGTCCTAAATACTTCTCGGTCGGTAAAAAGAGAGCGCAAAAATGGCTCTACTTCCGGAAGAGAGCGCGGACCTCCGAAGTTGGCAATCACATATGCAGTCATACTATGAATCTAGAGCATTTTCGATAAAAGTCAAGGAGCAAGCCTACTCACAACCCAACTTCCATTTGTTTTCACATAGAGAAAACGGTCATGGAGTCGATTTTTTCTTCCTTGCCAAAATTCGATCCGCTCTGGCAACAAACGGTATCCCCCCCAGGTCGTAGGACAGGCGATCTCTTTGCCTCGGCATTTTTTTTGAAACTCTCTGAATTCTTGTTGAAGGTTGTTTACGATAGGTTTACTTTGGGTCGAGAGAGTAGCGGCGATCTGCGCTCCTCTAGGCCTTTTTGCAAAATATTCTCGCGAAAGTTTTCTGGACACCTTTTTCACTACACCTTCGATACTTACTTGTCGAAAAATCTCTCTCCACCAAAAGGTAAGAGAGGCGCGCGGAGAATGTGCGAGTTGTTCCCCTTTTCTGCTTGTATAGTTCGTAAAAAAGATAAATCCTTTTTGATCTAACTTTTTCAATAGTACTATGCGTGAGCAAGGCTGCCCAACAGGAGATACCGTCGCAAGAGCCATACCATTTGGTTCAAACACATCTGCCTTCACAGCCTCTTGAAACCAATGCGTGAATTGCTGAAGAGGATCTATATTCAGCGTCTTTTCTTCGAATGGACAATTTCCATACTCGACGCGTAATTTTTCATATGATATATGGTGTACCATGGATAAATTGTTTATAGAAGATCTGCCGATTTCTGGCAAAAAAGTATTGATGCGTGTCGATTTCAATGTTCCTTTGGATAGCGACCAGCAAGTCACTGATCCAACAAGAATTGAAGCGGCGCTTCCCTCTATACGTTATGTATTAGAAAAGGGGGGATCATTGATTTTAATGAGCCATTTGGGACGTCCTAATGACGTGTTTTTGCCTGAGTTTTCGCTCAAACCGGTGAAGCGAGTGTTAGAACGGGTACTTGATCGTCCGGTAACAATGGCTCCTGACTGTTTAGGTGAAGAGGTACGGGAGATAGTCGATGCCATGCAACCCGGTGCAGTTGTTCTTTTAGAAAACCTCCGCTTCCACCGTGCTGAGACGCACCCACAAGAGGCACCCGATTTTGCCAAGCAACTTGCAGCGTTGGGTGAGCTCTATGTGAATGAAGCTTTCGGTTGTTCGCATCGCAAACACAGCTCCATCTATACGATTACCCAATACTTTCCGGGAAAAGCTGCAGCGGGATACCTTATGAAGAAGGAAGTCGATTTTTTGCGAAAAATCCTCCAAGAGCCCAAGCGCCCTTTTTATGCTCTTGTGGGAGGCTCAAAAGTCTCCACCAAAATGGGCGTGCTCAAATCGTTGGCCCAAAAAGCAGATGCTCTTTTTATCGGAGGCGGCATGGCTTACACTTTTTTACATGCCCAAGGGATATCCGTCGGTCGGTCTATTCTAGAAATAGACCAAATTCCTACTGCAAAAGAGATCATGGCTCTTTGCAAGAAGTTATATCTCCCCATTGATGTGAAAGTGGTCAAAGAGCTCAGTGAAGACGCTGCCTACAAAGAACTAGAGGTAAAAGGCGGGATACCCGATGATTTGAAAGGAGTGGATATAGGAAGCGCCACTATCGCTCTTTTCAGCAAGGAGCTCGCGAAAGCAAAGACCATTTTTTGGAATGGACCCGTAGGAGTCTTTGAGTTTACGCCCTTTGCAGAAGGAACAAATGCGCTAGCAAGAGCTATCGCTAGCTCTAAAGCGATGAGCGTAGTCGGAGGAGGCGATAGCATTGCTGCTATCAAAAAAGCGGGAGTCCAGAGAGAGATTACCCATATTTCCACAGGAGGGGGAGCTACAATGCTCTTTATTGAACAAGGAACGCTGCCCGGTATAGAAGCCCTTTCAGAGAAAGAGGTTTCTGGGTATTTGTCTTAGGCAGGCTAACTACGGGGGGCCGGTGCCATAGCGGCTTTAATAATCAAAGCAACAAAAGCTGCTGATACCTCAGCAACAGCAAACCCCGCTAACGCTTTGGGCCCTAACTCTCCCTTTATCGTGAGAATGCCCAACACAAGCGTGGTGAGTAAGCAAGCCAATGCCACAGTCGTTATAACAGCTGGAACATGAGGTTTAACTGATTCGAATATTCTTTGACACATTTTCTTTCTCTTTTATCAAAAACAAAATCTTTCACCATTATAAAAATAAGAGACTTAAAACTCAAAGTTTTTATCAGAGAAATTTATTGTCTTTTACATTTCCCGTCTCAAAACTCTTTTGATAAATTGACTTTATGGTAAGGTTCAGGTAAAATGGGTGACCTCTATTCAAGTAAAGATAGATGTTTAATCATTCTTATTTCGAACACTTTCTCCCGAGACGTAGTTAATGTCAGAAAATAAGATGACATTTTCACCTCTGCGCGCATATCTCTGGCCTATACATTCCTTTGAGCTAAAAAAGTTTATACCTCTTTTCTTTTTAGCCTTTTTCATTGGGTTTAATTATAACATTTTACGCAACATGAAGGATGCCCTTTTGGTCACAGCGGAATCTTCGGGTGCGGAAGTTCTCCCTTTTATTAAGGTATGGGGAATTCTGCCAGGCGCCTTTCTAATGACCTTCGTGTATAGTCGGCTGAACAATCGACTGACGCGCGACCGTGTTTTTTATGCGATGGTAGCGATATTTCTCCTCTTTTTCGCTCTCTTCACCTTTGCGATCTATCCTCTTCGTGACATATTGCACCCTCATGCGACTGCAGATTTTTTCCAGGCCCATCTCCCTACGGGATTCAAAGGGTTGATAGCAATGTTTCGTTATTGGACCTTTAGCAGTTTTTATATCATGTCGGAGCTTTGGAGCAGCGCAATTCTTTCAATGCTTTTCTGGGGATTTGCGAATGAAGTGACCCGACTTTGTGAAGCCAAGCGCTTCTACGGTTTGATAGCGATCGGGCTAAACTTAGCAGCGATTAACTCAGGCCAAGTTGCAGTATTTCTCACAGGAAACTTTGTACGCACCCACCTTAACTGGGGGACTGATTCTTGGCACCAAACAATTATTTTACTCACAACCGTCGTGATCAGTTCTGGTCTGGTCATACTTGTTATTTATCGTCATCTGACCAAGAGGGTGTTGCCACTGACCGATAGCGCGACTGTTGCCTCTTTGAAAAAGGACAAGATTAAGATGTCGATGCGGGAGAATTTTGCCTTCTTGGGCCGCTCAAAATATCTTCTTTTGATAGCGATTATAGTGCTTGCTTACAATGTTGTGATTAATTTGATCGAGGTGATTTGGAAGGACCAAGTCCGCCAGCTTTACCCCAATCCGAATGATTTTACATCATATATGAGCCAGGTGACGACGGTGACAGGAATTATCTCCTTTTTCACCTCATTTTTAATCTCGGGGCAAGTGATACGTAAGTTTGGTTGGACATTGGGAGCGATGATTACGCCCGTGATATTACTTTTGACCTCGGTCGGCTTTTTCTTCTTTTTCTTCGGACAGTCTACGATGACAGGTGTATTAGCGATGTTGGGGACGAGCCCACTTGCACTTGTTGTTCTTTTTGGATCGGCGCAAAACTGTTTAGCGCGGGCCTCGAAATTCACTCTTTTTGATTCTACAAAGGAAATGGCTTTTATTCCACTCTCGATGGAGAGCAAGCTTAAGGGTAAAGCGGCAATTGATGGAGTTGGTTCTCGTTTGGGCAAATCGGGCGGCTCTTTTGTCCACCAAGGCCTTCTTTTGATCTTTTCTACAATTGCAGCGAGTGCACACATAGTTGCTGCTATTTTATTTGGTGTCATCATCCTTTGGATAGCCGCCGTACTCTCCCTCGGCAAGCAGTTCAAAAAAATTGCCGTAACACCTGAGCCTGAGCCTGTGAAAGTACCAGCTGCGGAAGAGTCTCAGGAAAAACCTGTGACCGTCACCTAAAGTTCTCTAGTCGCGCAGAAAGTCAAGTCATTTTTCCCTTAAAAAAGATTATCGTTGCACCGTTCTTGCACCGCGGTGCCTTTTTGGGGGGATTGGAGAATGCGCAGGGCTTCTTCATAAGTTTCATCCACATGATCTCGAAAAGATGGGATTGCTTCGGGTTCAAGGGTAACAAATGTCAAAACCCCTTT
>JBJXGG010000110.1:0-3990 GCA_046153495.1 Chlamydiales bacterium | reverse complement strand
GAAAGTTCTAGCAAAAGCCCCCGGGATGCTTTTCGCTTTTTTGCAAGCAGGGATCATTGATCCGAAAACAAAGAGCGAGGAGAAGGTAGCTGTAATAGAGGAGTTGTTAGTGCCGCTGAAAGAGCAGTTAGAGAATCCTTTTACCATAATCACGGCGGATCAAATACTCTCAGCCGTGCTCATGAATGTATATGAGGTTACAGACAAAGAACTCTCAAAACATAAAGAGCAAGCCGAAGGCCGTATGCTCTTTCCCCCTCATACACGAAGAGGGAAGCAGGTGAGCTGTGCACGCTATTTGGAGAGTTTAGCGGCTGCGCGCGCTGCTTATAAAGGGATGACAGATAATGCCCTTTTAAAGGCGTGGGAATTCACTTTAGCCTCACTTTCTGAATCAAAAGCCGATTTTGCGAAGTGGAATCTCTATTCTAGTTTAGGCCTTCATCCCGAGGAAGAGGGAGGAATAGGTGCCACACTCGCACAAATCATTCAACAGAAGATCGTCGAAGTCAACTCGGAAATTGAGGAGTATCAATCGAAATATGACCACCTCTTTGGACAGGCGAAATATCTCGAAGGAAGGATGAGACGAGTCGAGAGTGAGCGAGATGCCAATTGGATCTCAGCGGAATATTATATGCGGAAGCAAGAGCTCAACCGTGTTCTTGTTGAGAGAGATAAAGCGCACGATAGAGGGCTTCGCCTCAACCAACTCTTTCAACATATGATCAAATTTGTCTCGGAAAAAATTAAAGAGTATTTCCAAGAAGTATATGAGTCAGAGATGCATGAGATGAGCTGTGGCCCCTATGATGATAGCCCCGCCGGGTTTCGCCTGCTGTATAAACATGGAAGAACAAATTCCGCCCTTTGGACTCTTATTCAAAATGAGGGAGAGTATTTAGTGGCTCTCACCTCTTTTTTCTTAGCCATTGAGGTTGAGCTCACGACAAGCGAACTGGCCCAAGGAATGGGACGACAGGTGGGAGAGATGATAACGGCAATCATCCGCACCATCCAGGAACCAAATTTTTTGGAGAGCTCTTTATACCGACTCGCAAAAGCCTATAATGAACGCATCGTGGCAAAGCCGCTCGAACACCTCGACCGCGTGCAGCGCAAACCATGGGCTTATATCTCCGGCGGGACGATGTCCACTCTTGTGAGCTGTTATTATGCTAATAGCAAAACTCCTACAGAATCAACGCGTTGGGTAGAAAGCCCCACAGAATTATTAGCCTTTTTGATCGATACAGTGAAGGATCTTCCCCTCAGTGTTCAAAATAAATTCCCCTCTGGATCAGAGAATGCACTTCTAGGATTTTCTCCAACTCATGCCTATCAGATAAAACCGGGCTATCCCTCGTTTAATGAGAGTTGGGATAACGATGTGTATACATATACCTGGATTCGTGACCATTGCGTCACTCCTGCAGAAGATTTTTTGGACGGAAACAAACTCGATACTCGAATGATGGATGCGCTTATAGAACGCCTTTTTGCTTTTATTCCTGCAGGATACCGTCCTGTTGTCCGCTCTGCGCTCAACCACCTTCCTTCTTCCCTCTACCCTTTTGATTTTCGAGAACAAGTCCAGCAGATTCTCTCCTATGAAAAATGGCTAGCACAAGGGTTGCAAAGAGTGATCGATGAACTCGATTCGATCCTCTACTCTTCCCTGCCCTTTATCCCCGAGTATCAGCTTAGAGAAAAACTTGCGATGATATTTGAAGAGATGGAAGAGATATATCCTACTCTAAAAGAACAGCTTATGAATCATTTTGACGAACTTGAGCCAGAAATTGGCCGATATAAGCTATTCTCTTCCCATGAGGTATGTAGTGTGGCAAAGGGTTTGCTAATTATGACATTGGAGACAACGCGTACGCCCATTCCCTATCACCAGCGTATTATCCTTGCGATGCAGCGGGTAGGATTGCGTCAGCCAGCCCCTCTGATTTTTGGTGATACCAATTGGGTGAAACAACGATTCGCTTTTGTAGTGAATCCAGGAAGTCGGGAGTTAGAGTTGTGGTGTGTAGATAACTGCGGGAGTGAAGGGAGGCCACTTAGTATTTGGAGGCCTTATCTCAACGGTACTAAAAAAGGAGATTGGGGTATATACTGTTCGCCCAAAGAATATGGACAGTTTTGACAAGAGATTTTGAGACAAAAATTAATATGGATATTTTCGCTTGTTTTTCGTAAGTTGCTTAAACCACTCTCCCATATTGACTACAATACTCCAAGTACAATACAATCGCTGCCTTACTAACCTGAGTTTTGGGTTGTTCTTCTTCGTAATCAGAGGAGTTTTCTGAGATGCTCTGGCAATTGTTTGCGAATATCATAGCCGAAGGCGCTGTTATCGAGCAAAAAATTGCAAGATCAGCCAGAAAACTCCCTGAGGATGAGGGAGAACAACCCAAAACTCAGGTTACTATAGTGAAAGAAGCACTAATACGAGCGAATCTATTTATGTTACGTCGGCTATGGCTAATTGTTTTTCTTGTTACGACTCCGCTGATCGCTGCAGATGAAGAGTCTATTGATAAAACGATATTGCCCATTGATGATGACGACATATTAACAGACATAGACAACAATGATTTAATAGCTGCTGTGGATAATTTAGGACCGGGAGCATCGGGTTTTACAGCTGATGCAGATTATGGTCCAGAGGGAGATCGGTTTGTAGACCCTCGCGTTTTGCGCGACTTTATTGAAAGCCGTGGGCTGATTGAGTGTCGTCAAAAATCAGGTCAACTCGTCATAGCTGCCGATGTTCGAGCCATTTGGGATGTAAAAGGGGAAGAGGTAAACGGCGTCAAACAGCGAGGAACTGGCACTAATACCGCCAATGACACCTTTAAGAGCGAAGTGAACTTATTTTTAGATTATTCAGCTCCAAAGACTTGGGTATCGACCAAGCTGCGCTGGGTGAACTATGATGGTAAAGATGGGGGAACAGCGACCAAAGTAGAGATGGAGCGCGCCTTTATAGGATATGATTTTTGGCACGAAGACAAGAATGACTTTTACATGGAGGTAGGCCGCAGCAAGTTCAACTATATCTACGAATCTCGTGTGGAGTTTGCCAGCACATTTGACGGTGTCCACATTTTCTTGACTGGATATTGGCCAGATATAGGGCAATTCACGGTGCATGGGGGTCCATTTCTTGTAGACGCGTTCACGAATCACTATGGTTGGATTGTCGAAGCGCAAATGTTGCGTTTAGCAGAGACCGGTTTTAGTATAAAATACAGTATTGTGGATTGGCAGCGTAGTGCGCCGACACTGGACTATGGGAATTTACCCAATTCGGGGAAGATTACCATCAGAAACAACCCCCGCTACAACTTTCTTGTCTCTCAGTGGCTTTTTGCCTACGAGCGTGAGCTCTGCTTACCTCACTGTAAATCACTCTATGTCTACGGAGCATTCTTACGCAATCATGATGCCAAAGCGGTCCGATCTACGGACTACAAGTTGTTGAACAACGCCTGGTACGCCGGTTTTACATTAGGTAAACTCTGTAAAGCCTATGATTGGTCGATAGACATTAACTATCAAAGTGTGCAAGCCCAAGCGATCCCTGAGTTTGACTTAACAGGAATAGGGCACGGCAATGTGGCGGATCTTCTTCTCTCCGATGCGATTCTTCAAGATCTCCCTGCGAATGCCGCAATTGGCTTTACAAACTACAAAGGCTGGGAAGCAAGCGTTCTCTACGCAATGACCGATACCCTCTCTCTTAGAATGCGTGGAGCTTATACTACGCCTGCGAATCAGAGTGTGGGGAATGATTTTCGCTATAAAGCCTTCCAGATGTCTGTCATCTACGCTTTCTAGTGATACCCTTTATCAGAAATAAAGTTAAAAATTAGGGCCGTATAATGTATCATCTTTGAATGATCGTTTCTCACTCATGTGTAAAAACATGCGTTTCGAAACGATCATTCAAATCTGTCGCATTATCCAACCCAA
>JBJXGG010000108.1:0-6463 GCA_046153495.1 Chlamydiales bacterium | reverse complement strand
CTGGTAAATTATCTGGTAGGCTGGTATGCATAAGATTCTGTAACCCTTCGATAATGATGTTCTTTAGACCCCTCAAACATTTCTTCTCTTTACTCCTTCTTACCCAGTCGCTTTGGGCGGGGAAGTTGCCTGATATCACATCCGAGGATGTGAAAGTGACTCTGAATACGATTATGGAGGCGCACGCCGCCTACAAGGAACTAACACCTGAGATCCTTGAGAGGGCTATTGACTGTTATCTAGATGAGTTAGATAGTACAAAGTGTTATTTCTTAGCTCCAGAGGTAGAGCGCTGGACTTCTCTGCCGACAGAAGGCCTTCAAAAAGTTCTTAGTCAAATCTTGCACGACGACTACTCTTTTTTTCATACGATCCATAACAAGATGATTTTTGCCATCCATCGTCGCAATCGAATCGAGGCGGAAATCGCTCTTTTGCCTCCTGTGGAGGATGTCTCGCAAGACGACTTTAAAGAGCTTACTTGGGCGAATGATGAAAAGGTACTACAGGATCGTCTCCTACGTATCCGTACACTTCAAATTCAAGCGGCGGAGAAGTTAGAAGAGGAGTCGAGAGATCGCGTAATGCTCTTGATAGCAAAAAGGCGTGCCAGCAAAGAGGAAGAGATCAAAAAGGCTGATAGTCGCGAACAAGAAAAATTTGTTCTCTCCAATGTTCTCAAAGCTTTTGCGGGTTCTTTGGATGGGCACACCTCCTATTTCACTCCGGGAGAGGCTACCCAGTTTATGATCCAAGTACAACAACGCCTTTTTGGGATAGGTGCTCAGCTGAGAGATGATTTGAATGGCTTTTCTATTGTGAAAATTATTGAAGGAGGGCCCGCTTGGCAAGAGAAAGGGTTGAAAGTAGGCGACCGAGTAATCGCTATTGACCGCGAGCCTGTGGTGGGTTATGAGATCACGGATGCCGTTGAACTTATCCGAGGTGAGGAAGGTACTCCTGTTCTTCTCACCATATTACGACATAATAAGGAGAAAGAGAGAGAGGAAAAGCTCGACCTTACTATCACTCGGGGAGAAGTGGTGATTAAAGAGGCGCGCATTGAGTCGCATATCTACCCTTTCGGAGATGGAGTGATTGCTCATATCGCACTACACGCCTTTTATCAAGATCCTGTCCATAGCTCCTGTGCCGATCTCTATGAGGAGATCGCCCATATCCGCAAAGAACACAAGTTAAAAGGGATAGTCCTAGATATGCGGACCAATTCCGGTGGAGTTTTACCCCAAGCTGTTGCTGTGACAGGTCTTTTTATCACAAAGGGGATTGTCGTTTCTGTCAAGGACAACTACGGTAACATAGAGCACTTGCGCGATATCGATGGAAAAATGGCTTATGACGGTCCCCTAATCGTTCTGACGAGTAAAGTGAGTGCGTCGGCAGCAGAGATCGTCGCACAAACCCTGCAAGATTACGGCCGCGCTATCGTAGTGGGTGATGAACACACCTTTGGTAAAGGAACTTTCCAAACATTCACTCTCGATGCCGCTAATACAGGAAAAGTGAACCCCAAAGGAGAGTTCAAGGTAACCCGCGGACGCTACTACACCGTATCGGGTAAAAGCCCCCAACTCACCGGTGTTCTCTCGGATATCGTTGTTCCTGGCTTCTATTCCCCGCTAGAGATTGGAGAAGAGTACTCGAAATATCCTCTTCCCAATGATCAGATCAAGGAAAATTTTCAAGATGATTTGAGTGATATTCCTGCAGTACAACGTGATCAGATCAGTTGGCTCTACCGTTTTAACCTGCAGCCGCGCTTAAAAATGTATACCCGCTTCATTCCTCTCCTCAAGGAAAATTCTGCCAGCCGTATCACGGAGGATAAGTTTTATCAAAGCTTTCTTGCCGATATCAACGCCGATGATTTCGAAACCGTTAAAATGGATCTCTACGCACAACAAGACCCTCAATTAAAAGAGGCAATCAATATCACCAAAGACTTGATCCTACTGCTCAATTGAGTTATCATTCTTGTGCATGAAACCTGTACGCGTCCGCATAGCTCCCTCTCCGACCGGCGACCCCCACGTTGGGACCGCCTATATGGCTCTGTTCAACTATATCTTTGCCCGCCACCATAAGGGTAAGTTTATCTTACGTATAGAAGATACCGACCAAAGCCGGAGCCGTCCGGAATATGAAGAAAATATCTATAAAGCTCTCCGTTGGTGCGGGCTTACCTGGGATGAAGGCCCCGATTGCGGGGGACCTCACGCCCCCTATCGTCAGTCAGAAAGAAGCGATATCTACAAAAAATTTGCCTATGAGCTGCTCGAAAAGGGGCATGCCTATAAATGCTTTGCCACACCCCAAGAATTGGCTGAAATGCGCGAAGTCAACAAAACAGGGGGATATGACCGACGCTACCGCAACCTCTCTTCTCAGGAGATTGCAGAGCGGGAAAAAGCGGGACAGCCTTTTGTGATCCGCCTCAAAGTCCCTCTCACAGGGGAGTGCCTCTTTGAAGATAAAATCAAAGGACGGATCACCTTTCCCTGGGCCGATATCGATGATCAAGTGCTGCTCAAATCCGACGGCTTCCCCACCTACCATCTCGCGAATGTCGTCGATGACCACCTCATGGAGATCTCCCATATCATCCGCGGAGATGAGTGGATCAGCTCAACACCAAAGCATGTGCTTCTTTATCAACTATTTGGATGGGACATTCCTGAATATCTCCACATGCCCCTTCTGTTGGGGACGGACGGGAAGAAACTGTCGAAGCGGAAAAATCCTACATCGATCTTCTACTACAGAGATTGTGGCTACCTTCCCGAAGCCTTTCTGAACTTTTTGACTCTTATGGGTTATAGCATGCCCGATGACCAAGAGATCTACTCTCTTGACGCAATTGTGCAAGCCTTTGATGCTTCGCGCATTGGAAAATCGGGTGCGATTTTTGACCTAAAAAAACTCGATTGGATCAACCAGCACTATCTGGTACATAACATCCCGCAAGAAAAGCTCTGGGAGCGGATTAAAGAGTGGGGATTTCGGGATGAGTTCATGGCCAAGTTGATGCCTCTTTGCCACACACGCATCAAAACCTTTAGTGAGTTTATAGAGTTATTTGACTTTTTGTTCATTAGCCATCTCCCTTTAACCGAGGAGCTTCTGACACAGAAAAAGATCCCCCCTAACGATGCAGCCTGCCTACTACAGGCGATGATCTGGTCTTTGGAAGAGCAAGAGGATTGGTCAGCTAAAGGGCTAGAAAAAGCCTCTCATGAAGTAGCCCTATTCTTCGGTCTCCACCATAAAAAAGTCGTTATGGCTCTACTCTTTGCAAGTGTGATGGGAAAAACGCAAGGCCCCCCCTTCTTCGCTTCTGCTGAGCTCTTAGGCAAAGAGCGGACTCGCGCCCGCTTTCTCAACGCGATCCACTTTTTAGGCGGCATTTCTAATAAAAAAAGCGCCGAGCTCAAGAAAAATTGGGATGCCCGCCCTACAGGGTAGCCCCCGCTTCCCTTTCCGCTATAATGTAGTCCTGCTGATTCATAGAGCGATCCGCACATCCCCCTAAGATTAATCCTAAACTAATTATTAATAGTATTTTCATTTTATTAAATAGACATTAATTTAATACAAAAAGCAATTAATCTATAATTAGTGTACACTATTTTTTATAATTTTTGTAATATATATAAAAGAGAGAATGAACCTGAATTTCGGGTTATTACCACTTCTTTAGCAAATTGTAACTATTCAGGTATGTGGTGTGAGCTTAAAATTTTGATTATTAGGTGCAGATTTTTTCCAAAAATGCGAGCTCATAGCCGACAAGGCGCTATGTGGAAAAACAGCTGCCCTAAGACTCTGATTTTTAAGTCACAATGCCTACCTGAATAGTTACAGCAAATTAAGGTATCTTATGGCAGCAGGGGGAGCAAGAGGCACAGGTCCTTTAGAGGAAAGGCTGGGAGAGGGCTATCAAATAGATGAGCGCAGTTCTGCTCGTTTTAGCGGCCACGATTATCAACAAGTTACAGCGAGCCGCGAAGGCATAGCCATTACAGCCCCTGGATCAAAAAGAGCTGCTGCCGCTATCGGCCGCGGCTTCCTCGGCGTAGCAGCCTCGGTAGCCACCCTCGGAATAGTGAACGCCAATGCTGATGCACGTCGCTGGTTTTGGAGTCAAAGAAAGTGCGATACCGTCTCTACAGACGACTTTGCCCATTTAGGTGGCGCAATAGGACGCGGAGCTGTAGGTGTAGCGACGCTCGGAATACCAGCTATCTTTAGTTCTGGGTTCCGCAATTTTGTCACACGCAGTAGGGCCAGCGCCACGGTGCTTACGGAATCTACCGCGCGACAAAGAGCCGCGGCAGCCGAAAGAAGAGTGCGCGATGCAGAGAAGTGGGGATATGATCCAAGCAGTCGTACCAGTGTCTGCACATTTTTCAACGAGCAGCTCAAGACGGGTGATGCCATTATCGATGAGAATTCTGGGCACGCTCTCTATTTCCACAATGAGCGAGGCGCCTTTCTTTTTGCAGAAGTAGATAAAAAGGGAGAGGTGATCCCTGAAACCGTGAAAGATATGCAAGTGCACCGAAGAAAAGGGAATAGTTATGAACCGCTAAAAGGGGCTCAACTCAGACAATGGGGTCTCTCGTTTGCTGCTGTCTATGATGATATGAAAGAGAACCTCCCCCAGGAGCTCGATAAAATTTCGGGCAGTGATTTGGAGGCATATGCGGCAAAGACCTGTAGCCATGCCTTAGAGAAAAGACGAGAGATGGAGGTGGAGATGTGGCTCTTGCAAATCGCTTATAATCAAACCCTCACAGATGAATCTAGATGGGGCGGAAAAACGGTTGCGCAAAAGCAACAAGCGATCGATACTTACCTCCATAGTCATGATCTCATTACCCAAAACCAAGATACCGCAAATAAAGCCGCATGGCCTCCTGCCACTCTAACACACGTGCAAGAGCATATCAAAGCCGTAGCGGCGCGTAGACTCGGGGTAGAAGTCGACGAGGGGCATCCAGCAAGGGCCGTTGTTTTATTTCGAAAAGAGATCGACGGCATGACTAGAAGGGCTTTCCCAGCAGGTGCTCTCGACCTGCAAACCAAACTTTGGGTCCACCAAGCAGCTTTGGGCCGCTTAGAAGACGATGCTCGAGGCACGACCGCTGCGCAAAAACTCATAGATGTGAACCAATATCTACATGACCGTCAAATTCTTCTCGCTACAGAGGACCTACAGCTCGATGGAACGGTGGTTTGTACAGCCGGGACAAATCCTATCGATGCAAAAGAAAAAGTCGATAAACACCTCAAATCTGTCTGCAAATACGCCCTCGATATGACGCGCACTCCGAGGAGCAATGATGCTGCTGTTACAGCTGCCTTCGCAGAGAGAATGCGGGAAGTGCAGTGCGGAGCTCGCATCGCCCATTTCGACAAGCAGAGGCAGAAGTGGGCTCTTACGTTGATGGCGGGTCGCATCCCTCCTGATGACTTTGCCAACCCTAACGTGAGACATAGTACCGATGAGAAGATTGCGGCTGCAAACGCCTATTTGCATGAAAAAGGGGTGTTACCTCGAGACGCCTACCTCGATGGAACCGCGCGAATTGATCCTACTCACCGAGTAGGCGGTCCCGTAGCCGTTCGCATCATCCAACACTTTAGCGATGTGTGTGCAGGGAATGGCCGCACGGTGTTAGCCCCTGATATGAGTAACATTGATACGGTCATAGGGGAGATCGATGCCCAGATAGCTGGGCCGGATGTCGGAGAGGGCTATCGGGGTGCGATGGTGCAAAAAGCGGAAAGACTACGGATGACAAGCGCGTTATGGCAACTCTCTTTAGGGCTCCCTCTAGGGGCTCTAGGATACAATGGACTTCCTGGGGCACGCGATCTCGAAGCCTACGCCCAACGAGAGGGAATACTGCGAGCAGATAGTCAGCTGGCTAATCTATACGATCCTGCAGCTGCAGCCGCTCCTCGAGTTGTAGCCGAAAGGGCTGCCTTGGACGCGCATATCGAGCGTGTCATCCGCACAGATCTCCATATCTATGATATGGATAGCCATGGGAGAATCGAAAAGGCATTCACGGATGAACAGAGAGAGTGCGACCGACTGGCTGATCCCGCGAGAAGTGGTGACCTAGACATGCACAAAGCTCTCTTGAGAAGAAACTTGCGCACCTGTCGCCCGCTTGCTTTCACCTTGGATGCGGGAGAGGGGACCATGAAGGCTATTTTCGATCTCTCGGTCGATCCTGAGAGGGGGACGTTTAAGCACAATCCCTTCAGCTCAAGGGTGGGTGTCGACTTCAAGATTTCGAAAGCGAGCAAAAAAACGGTCCAAGAGGTCTGGACCAGAGAGAAGACAGATTACAAGCACAAGCCCTATCAGACGGCGCGCTCACAAAGAAGACGCCTGAGGGAGCCATAAGGAGAGTCGTGAGCAGCCGCACGC
>JBJXGG010000107.1:0-14743 GCA_046153495.1 Chlamydiales bacterium | reverse complement strand
GCCGTATAATGTATCATCTTTGAATGATCGTTTCTCACTCATGTGTAAAAACATGCGTTTCGAAACGATCATTCAAATCTGTCGCATTATCCAACCCAACTCTTTAACTTTATTTCTGATAAATGGTTTTATCAATCTCGGGACTTTCGCGCAGCCGACATCCCAAATCTTGAGGTGGAATGGGTATAATCCTGTAGACCTACTTCTCCCTCGTTAAATAGAGGAACCAATGCCGCATAGAGGGGGTGTGCTTGGAGTGTTTCCCAGGGCGCCATTCCTCCTTCTACTTTATCTGCGAGAAAACAGAGTCGCAAAAGATTGAGGGCACGACAGTAGGTCTTCTCTCCTTGCAAGCTCTTTTCTAATTCGGTAGCAGCTGCATAAGCAGGGGCATACTCTTCGTTCGCAATCAGAAGGGAAATCTCCGTGAACCGTTGATAGGATGGCTCTAACTCTTTTTCCACACGCGCTAGAGATGAGTATGCATAATCCATCCCTTTTTCTAGGTCGCTTTGGTAAAAAAAACAGTGGGCTAACATTGCCTCATACTGTGGCCGCAGATGCGGGTGTCTGAGGACAATTCCTTCTGCTGATAAAAGAGATTCCAGCTCTATGGGAGAACCTCGTCTATATCTTTCAAGTATTTGATTTGCTAATAAATAGTCTTGCTTGGCTGATCCTTGACTTTTGTGAAAAAGGCGTTCAGCCCACAGAAGAAGTGTGACGAAAACAACACCTCCCATGACGAACTTAACCCAATGCTTTTGTACGAACTGAATAATCTTGTTTTCTTCCATAATTTTTGCTAGGTTTGATGGGGATTGTAAATATACTGATGCCTTCTTGTAAATGAAGAAAATTGCGATAGTCAGAAGGAATGGGCTAGGGGATCTCTTATGCGCCTTCCCTCTGATACTTCTCTTCCGAAAAAAATACCCCGAAGCCGAGCTTACGCTCTTCGCAGAGAAAAGAAATGCTCCTCTCCTCCCTTTTCTGCCTCCCCTTGATGAAACAGTGATCTTCCCCTCGAACGGGAATAAATATTACAATATTTTAAAAACAGGTATCTCTTATAGGAAGAAGCGATTCGATCTCGCAATCTCGGCGAAATCTTCGCCGATGAAGCTAGTCAACCTTTTTCTCTATTCTTTGGGAGCGAAAAAGCGTGTTGCGTATGTAGACCTCGCTTGGCATAGCAAACTCATCAATGCCCCGATATCATATGATGTTGAAAAGGCAAAATTGCAGCATCAGGCATTAAAAAATTTACATTCTTTTGATCCCAATTTGACAGAAGTTCCCGAAGAGCTTTATCCTAAAATAAAAATTACTAATGATTTGCGGAAAAAATATCGTGACAAGTGTACTTTTCCTGGGCCTATTTTGCTCTTGTCGGTGACGACAACGCGTCCCACATCTCGTCTCGACGCGGAGAGATATGCGGCGATTGTTAACAGGCTATATACCGTCTCTCCTTTCCAGGTTTTGGTGATTGGACAGCTAGCTGACGAGGCGCGTGCTAGGGCTGTGATTGATCATTTACGCGTTCCCTATATGTTACATTTTCCTCGCAGTTTTGAGGAATTTATGGTAATGCTGGACATGAGTGATTTTTATTTTTTAGGAGATGGGGGGATCGCGCACATCGGAGCGGCTTTGGACAAGCCGCAGGTTGTGCTCTATGGAGAGACAAATCCTATAGAATGGCACCCTTTGAGCAAGAAGGCAGAGACCTTTTACGATCCTTTACATGTGAATAGACTCAAAGATGACGTGCTGTTGACAGCGCTAAAACGGAAACTGGAAGAGGTAGTGAGTGGACGAAATAATTTGTGAAGTGGAGTGGGATGCTATTCGTGTGAGTCCCTTCCAGCCTAGGCGGCAATTTTCTGAAGAGGAACTAGAAGAGCTAGCAGCCTCTATAAAGGCTGTGGGGTTGATTCACCCCCCTGTAGTGCGTGCCATCATGAATGGAGAGAAGCTCCTCTATTATGAACTAGTAGCGGGAGAAAGACGATGGCGCGCGACAAAAAAAGCGGGTTTCTCTCGTCTCAAAGTATTGGTGCGCCCTTTTGCAGATGATCATGCAGCCAAAGCGACCCTCATTGAAAATGTGCAGCGCGTTGATCTTGATCCTGTTGAGATGGCTTTGGCCTTTAAAAAGCTCATGGATGCATTCAGGATGACACAGGAGAGTGTGGCACAGAACGTAGGGAAAAAACGGTCCACGATAGCCAACTATCTCCGCTTGTTGACTCTTCCCCCCTCTATCCGTACTACTCTTACCTCCAAACAAATTTCTATGGGACATGCAAAAGCGATCTTGTCGCTCGATAGTCCCGATTTGCAAGAGGTTTTACATAAGCTTATTGTGGAAAAAAATCTCACGGTGCGGGAAGCAGAGGCTCAGAGTGTCAAACTAGCCAAAAGGAAGCGGAAGTGTAAAACGCAGGAGCGAGATCCTCATATCGTAGAGATGGAAAAGATTTTAGAAGAGAAGTTAAAGCGGAAAGTAGAGATTATACATCATCCGAAAGGGGCAGGGAAGATTACGCTCCACTATTACGATTTGGATGATTTAGACAAGCTTATTGGCTACGTCGAGTGCCTGTAACTATTCAGGTAGGCATTGTAGCTTAAAATCAGATGCTTAGGGCATCTGTTTTTCCAAAAATGCACCTAAGAATCAAGATTTTAGGTTCACACTACCTACCTGAATAGTTACGAATGTCTTTAGGTATGGAGCTTAGTAGGGTTTTTGTATAAGGGTGTTGCGGATTTTCAAATAGTTCCGTAGTCTGTCCGCTCTCTACGATTTTCCCGCGGTGCATGACGAGGATCCGATCACAGAGAAAACGCACTACTCCTAAGTCGTGTGAGATAAAAAGATAGCTCAGGTTGAGCATCTCTTTTAGATCATATAGGAGGTTGAGGATTTGCGCTTGTACGCTGAGATCAAGGGCTGATACCGCTTCATCGCAGACAATCAGTTTTGGTTCGAGAGCAATGGCGCGTCCGATCGAAATTCTTTGTTGTTGCCCCCCAGAGAATTGGTGAGGATACCGATCAAGAGCGGAATCAGGAATCCCAATTTTTTTTAATATTTTTCTTACTTCGAAGATCTGCTCTTCTCTTGAGTCGACCTTGTTGTGATACAGCAGCGCTTCTCCGATGTTCTCCAGCACTGTTTTGCGTGGATTGAGGGAGGAGAGAGGATCTTGGAATACCATCTGGACATTTTGTCGCATGCGGCGCAGACGTTTTCCGCGCAGCTTGCAAAGATCCTCACCTAAAAAAGAGATCTCCCCCTCAGTCGGTTCTATTAGTCGAATCGCGGCACGTCCAAGAGTACTTTTGCCCGATCCCGACTCTCCCACTAGCCCAACGATCTCCTTTTCTTGCACACAAAAAGAGACGTCATCTACGGCCTTTATATAAGAGGTCACACGTTTAAAAAGGCCACGTTGTTGGGGGTAATACTTCTTGAGATTACTAATCTTCAACAAAGATTTCTTCATCGATTTTCCATTGTAGATCTTGGTCATAGAGCCAACATTTCACTTCATGGGTACTTTTATTCGGTAGAGAAAAATATGGTACCCTCCCTCCTTTGCACATCTCCAACGCGTAGCGACAGCGGGGATGGAAAGGACATCCGCTGGGGAGAGATTGGAGTTGTGGGACACTGCCCTCTATAGTAGGCAGCCGGCCTTTGGGGTATGCATAATCGGGGCGGGAGTCAAACAGAGCTTGTGTATAGGGGTGAGAAGGGGAGAGAAAGAGCTGTCTCATAGGAGCATGCTCAATTTTTTCTCCTGCATACATCACTACGACCTCACTGGCCGCTTGTGAGACGACACTCATATCGTGCGTGATTAGCAAGAGAGCCATTCCTTTTTTCTTTTGAAGGTCATCCAACAGGCGTAATATTTGTGCCTGAATGGTCACATCCAAAGCCGTCGTCGGCTCATCGGCAATTAAAATGTCGGGTTGACACATCAACGCCATCGCAATCATTACCCGCTGCAACATTCCTCCCGAAAATTGGTGAGGATATTCGTGAATCCTTTCCCGCGGACCGGGTAGTTGCACCTCTTCCAGAGCGTAGATAGCTCTCTCTTCCGCCTCATCATATTCAAGACCTAAATGGGTCATACCCACTTCCACTAGTTGTTCCCCAATCGTATAGACAGGATTCAGCGCGGAAGAGGGATCCTGGAAAATCATGCCGATGTGCCGTCCCCGGATTTTGCGCATCTCGGAAGGAGGCAATTTTAACAGATTCTTTCCCCTATACAAAATTTCTCCTTCAGGAGGGAGCATGGGCGGTGTCGGCAAAATCTGCATAATAGAGAGAGCCGTCATCGATTTTCCACATCCCGTCTCTCCCACTAAGGCCAGAGTTTCCCCTTTTTGGAGATCAAAAGAGAGGTCGTTAAGGACCTTATAAATTTTACCCTCAATTTTTAACTGTAGTGTTAGGTGACGGACGGAGAGAAGAGAATCTTTCATTGTGTTTACATTAACTACTCAGAAGATTATTATCATGCCTGAATCATTTTTTAGAATGCATATGCAAACACTCGCACGTCTTTTTGGTCGGTCCCCATTCAAACCTTTGCAGACCCACATGGCTAAGGTGGCAGATTGTATGGATCAACTGCCCCCTCTTTTCGAGGCTCTGGAACAAAAGGATTACTTCCTTGTGGAAGAGATTTCACAGAAGATCTGCAAGCTGGAGCACGAGGCAGACCTAACAAAAAATGATATCCGCAATAACCTGCCTTCTACTCTCTTTTTACCTATTGATCGCGCCAGCTTATTAGAGATTCTTGCGCTGCAAGATACGATAGCGGATAGAGCGGAGGATTTAGGTATTTTACTGACCCTAAGCAAGTTAGAGATGTCCTCTACGTGGAAAGAGATATTCAAAGAGTTTGTAAAAAAAAATTTATTGACGTTTGAGGGGGCTCACCAGATTATTTTGGAAATGGGCTCTCTTTTAGAGAGTTCTTTTGGGGGTACGGAGGCCGAAAAAGTACAGGGCATGGTTGACTCGGTGGCATACCAAGAACATGAGGTAGATCTGTTACAGCGAGAGTTGTTAAAGCGATTTTTCCAGGAGAGTGAAGATATGAAAACGCCTCATCTCTTCTTATGGATGAAGGTGATTCAAGGGGTGGATGCTATTTCTGATGAATCGGAAAAATTGGCGAATAGAGTGCGCATGATCTTAGAGGTAAAATAAGGTAGTGACCGTTCTCCTTATTCTGGCTATTGTAGTAGGTTTTTATGTTGCTTGGAATATCGGTGCGAACGATGTTGCCAATGCAGTAGGACCCGCTGTTGGCTCCCGCTCATTGACCTTGAAACAGGCCGTCATTGTTGCAGCCATTTTCGAGTTCTGTGGGGCGTTTTTTCTAGGCTCTAATGTGTCGGAGACTTTAGAAGGCGGCATCGTAAATCCCGCTCTTTTCGATGTGGATAACGTAGACTATCTTTATGGGATGCTGGGTGCTCTGATGGCTACAGGGATTTGGCTACAAACGGCTACTCTTTTGGGTTGGCCTGTGTCCACCACCCACACGATTGTGGGAGGGGTGTTGGGATTTGGTTTGGTCTATGGAGGGTATGAAGCCATTTACTGGAGCACGATCGGATCGATTGCCGTGAGTTGGATTATATCCCCCTTACTGGGAGGGGCCGTTGCCTACTTTATCTTCTCCATCATTCGTCGAAAAATTCTCTATCATCCTAATCCGCTGAAAGCCGCCATTCGACTCACTCCCTATTTTGTCTTTGCTATTTTCTCGATCCTCTCCACGATTATTTTGTTTGGGGGGCTTTCGAGTCTGAATTTTCACCTGAACATTTTCTTGCTTCTACTAATAGTATTGAGTATTGGGGGCGCTGCTAGTTTAACTAGTATATTCTTATTGAAACGAATCAAAAATCTTCAACCTATTGACGATACAGATTTTCAGGTAGAGTGGGGATTGAAGAAAGTGCAGAAGCACCTCGAGCGAGTGGAAGCCGTTTCGTTGGGAGATGTGCAGACAAGAGCACACGATCTCTTGGATGAGACAAAAGCTCTTATGGGGTGTGTGAGTTCGTCAGAAGAACGACGGGCAAGCCACTATCCTCTCGTGGAGCGGATGTTTGCCTACTTATTAGCGATTATTGCGTGTTTCATGGCTTTTGCACACGGCTCTAACGATGTGGCGAATGTGATAGGACCGCTCTCTGCGATTGTGAATGGAATTCAGGGCAATCCATTATTTGGGGAGACCGTTTCTATATGGCTCCTTTTGCTTGGGGGTATCGGTATTGTAGTCGGTCTGTCGACATTTGGGTGGCGGGTCATCGAAACCGTGGGTAAAAAGATCACTACTCTCACACCTTCTCGTGGTTTTGCCGCTGGATTTGGCGCGGCCATTACTATCATGTTAGCTTCGAAACTCGGCCTACCCATTTCTACTACACATGTGCTTGTAGGGGCCGTTTTGGGGGTCGGTTTTGCGAGAGGAATTGGAGCGCTTAATTTAAGTACAATCCGCGATATCTTTATTTCTTGGATTGTCACGGTCCCCGCGGGAGCCACTCTATCCATTCTATTTTTTCTTGCCTTAAAAGCGATTTTCTCTTAATAATTTCTTGTGATGTATACAAGAAAATTGATCAGTATTTTCCTTTTACTTATGGCATCTCTTTGTGCAGAAGAGGATGATAATCCAGCAGTTATCAATGGTGAGGTATATTATATTCGGTCCACACCAAAAGCGGGCACGCATTTACTTCGTAAGGCGCTCTACTTAATGTCTGGCTCTGCAATAAACGTCACCCATCTTCGTAGACCCAATATGATTGAAAAGGCAAAACGGCATAAGACAGTGCTCCAAATCCGCGATCCGAGGGATATCTTCATATCTCTCATCGAGCATATTGATAAGGCAATTCTTGCAGAGACAAGAGAAGTGAATCCGATAAGGGATCCCATGATTATTAAACGGTGGCTGTTTCCCTATTGGCTTTCGCTCTCGTTTGAAGAGAAGCTTACTCTGCTGCTATTAGAGAGGGAAAATAAAATACCGTTTCGTTCAGAGCGACTGCGGAGTAATTGTGAAAAAGCCACTGAGCTTTTGCAGATGCAAGAGTCGCAACCTTTCATTATCAGGTTTGAAGATCTGATTGGTAGTCAAGGAGGGGGGAGCAGAGAGAGGCAGGAAAAGACATTGCAAAATCTAGCAGCATTCTTAAATATTCCACTCTCGTCTGTCCATTTGCAGTATGTCGCAGACAACCTTTGGGGATTAAGTGATCCAGCACGCAGAATCCCTTTGGAAAAGACGTTCCATCAAGGACGTATAGGACGCTGGAAAGAGAAATTTACTGCTGAACAGTGCAAAATATTTAAAAGTAAGTGGAATCAGTATCTTGTCGCATGGGGTTACGAGACCTCCGAAGAATGGTAAGAAAGTGTTGTATTGGGGGCTTTTTTTAGCTGCGCAATTTGGGGTCGATAGCGTCGCGCAGCGCATCGCCCACCAAAGCAATCGAAATCAGTAACAGCGTGAGTAAAATCGCGGGAGGCCAAAGAAGATAACTCTCTCCAGGAAATACTGAGCGTCCTTCATCCATCAAGACTCCCCAAGAACTTGAGCCCTCTTCTCCTAAGCCTAGAAAGGAGAGTCCCGCCTCACTAGTGATAGCGGCCATAAGAGAGAAAGGGAGCAGTGTCAATATAGGCGGAATAGCATTGGGTAAGATATGAGAGAACATGATTTTCATATGTTTAAATCCAAGGCTTTTACAAGCCAGAACATAAGGCAGAGAGCGTTGTTTGAGGACTTCTGCTCTCATAAAACGGCAGAAAGTGGTCCAGCCAAAGATGCCGAGCACAGCGATTACCAGGAAAATAGACTTGCTTTGTGTGATCGCGACGATCAGCAGCAACATAAAAAAAGTGGGCATTGCTTCCCAGACTTCCACGATGCGACAGACAATAAGGTCAAATTTACCAGCGAAATATCCTGAGAAAGTGCCCAAGGGAATACCGATACATAGGGAGAGAAAGACAGCGCTAAAACCAACTACGAGAGAAACACGGATACCGAAGATCAAACTGGCTATGAGATCTTTTCGATTGATACGAGTTAGATCCCACCAAGAGACATATTTGTTAACAATTTGGGCCCCTCCCGCGTCGTCTTCCCAGTGGAAGGGGCGGAGGAATGTTGGAACAAGAACATGCAGTTTTGCACTCTCTTGAGCGATCCACTCTTCTCTTTCATCGAGGTAATGGAGTTGCGCGGTGGCTTCACGATATTTTTGGATAATAAGACGAGCCTGCTCTAGGGGGGCACGAGTCGGCGTTGCTCGGGAAATTGCATCTTGCAATTTCTCTTGCGCAAGAAAGACCGTCTGTAGCGCTTCTCCATAGTGTGAAGATTGAGGATGGTCAGAGTGGACATCTAATCGTTGCTGCGCTCTTTCTAGATCAAATTTTGCCATCAGGTAGTCGTGAGAGAAAGGGCGATATTCAGCAATAAGTTCAGGCAACCTCTCTAACGCAAGGTCATATTTTTTTTGTGTCAGTTGGATGGTCTGCTCGAGTAAGGCCCGTTTCTCATGCTCTCTTTTTTGGTCGACATTCCAAAGAGTGGTCATATCGTGTCCCATCTTTGCTACATACTTCTCACGATAAGGGGCAAAGCGGAGATGCTGGTTTTTCCGCTGTTCGTGACGTAAAAGTTGATTCAATTTCGCATAAGGAGTGAGGTATTTGAGCTCAAAATTCCAAGAAGGATAAGGAGTGAGCGGAGATAGCATAGGATCTTCATGATAGGAGAGTTGCTGTTGTAAAACGTTCTGTTTTTCTTCCAATAGTTGTCGGTTGCTTTTGGGATCTTTGACAACGCCTGTCATGACATAAAAAAATAAGGCGAATTGTACAGAGATCATGAAAAGAACAAAAAATTTCTTCCACCGTGCCTTAAGGAAGATTATCCCAAGAACCAGGATGGGGAGCGTGAACATCAGAAGATTGTAAAAAAGGTCAATTGGTTTTGAAAAAAAGCCCTTATAGAAAAGATAGCGAAAAAGGGGAAAATAGAGTTTTTTATCCCAGAGCACTAAGATCGGTTTACTAGAGGTTAATAGTGGCGCATAAAGACCTATAAAAAAGAGGGATAGAAAAAAAAGTAGCGCAACAAAGCCCATTGTGTTGCGCCGAAATTGTCGCCAGATAATCTTGCAATAACTATCAGTCATAACACCCTCTAACCCAAAACTTAGATTAGTAAAATTGCTCTCCCCATAAGGGGAGAGCAATTTTTAGTCCTTCAAGGAGAGGAGGAACTCTGCGTTGCTCCCTGTTTTCTTCAACCTACCAAGTAGCAAGTTCATCGCATCCAATGGAGTGAGGTCTGCTGTCGCTGCCCGTAAGAGATAGATTTTTTCTAACTCAGAAGGGTGATAGAGCAGCTCCTCTTTTCGCGTACCACTCTTAATGAGGTCGATGGCAGGATATACGCGGCGATCCGAAAGGCGTCTATCTAGTACAAGCTCCATGTTGCCTGTACCCTTAAACTCTTCGAAGATCACTTCATCCATCCGAGAACCGGTATCGATTAAAGCCGTTCCTAAAATGGTAAGCGAACCGCCATTTTCAATGTTCCGTGCCGCACCAAAAAAACGTTTGGGCTTATGTAAAGCTCCCGCATCGACACCCCCAGTCAAGATCTTTCCGGAATGAGGTTGGACTGTGTTGTATGCGCGCGCTAGACGCGTAATGGAGTCAAGAAGAATCACGACATCATGGCCATATTCGACCATTCTACGTGCTTTCTCAATCACCATCTCCGCTACTTGTACGTGACGGTCAGGCTGTTCATCAAAAGTGGAAGCAACCACCTCTCCCTTGACATGCCGTTGCATATCAGTTACTTCTTCTGGACGCTCCCCAATCATCAGGACGATCAAGGTGGCTTCTGGGTGGTTCGTCGCAATAGAGTGAGCAATATTCTGCAGCATGATCGTCTTACCTGTCCGAGGGGGAGCAACAATCAAGCCGCGCTGCCCTTTTCCTATTGGGGCAGCTAGATCTAATACTCGCTCAGAGAGCCGATCTTTATAGGTCTCCATCACAAGACGCTCATTAGGATAAAGGGGAGTAAGGTTTTCAAAGAATACACGATCGCGAGCTTTGTCCGGGTGTAATCCATTGATTTTGTCCACTTTAAGAAGGGCAAAGTACTTCTCTTTCTCCTTGGGAGAGCGGATGGTTCCTAAAATGGTGTCTCCTTTTTTGAGATCAAATCGGCGAATTTGAGCGGGGGAGACATAGATATCTTCTGCAGAAGGAAGGTAGTTGTAGGTGGGAGAACGTAAAAATCCAAATCCGTCAGGAAGTACCTCAAGCACCCCTTCTCCTAAAAGGAGCTCGCCTGGGTGAGTAGATTTTATCTTCACAATCTCGAAAACCATCTGAGACTTGCTCAACGAGGCGAGGTTCTGTACGCCATATTCGCGGGCAATATGATCGAGCTCACTGATTTTCATCCGCTGCAGGTCAGAAATTTTAGTGGACTTAAGAGGCTCTTGCTGCGGCTCTACTTCTTGCTGTTCTTCGGAAAGACTTTCCGCCACCATCTTTTCAGGGGGTTTTAAAGTGGAACGTCTCTTCTGTGATGGGTTTTTTGAAACTGTCGAATTTTCTTGACTCATGATTTTTCCATTAAAGAGAGGTTAAAAAATTAAAAGTTTTTTGGGCTTCACGCTTAAGATCTCCCATTGTTCCTTGGTTAGAGATCACAAAATCAGCCCTTTCCACAACCTCTTTAGTGGGAAGAAACCGTTTTTGGCGCTGGAGATATTCTTGTTCAGTCATACTATTGGGTAAACGTACTTGCTCGCTGATAACTACTATCACGACGTCAAAACACCTCTCCATTCCGCTCTCAAACAAGAGAGGGACTTCGCAGACAAATAGAGGATAAGAGAGCCTGTCACGTACAACTTGTTCGTAAGTTTGGTTCATCTGTTTGAGAACTTCAGGATGGAGAAGCTCTTCTAGCTTCCTCAATAGAGAGGGATTATTAAAAACTTTTTGCGCTATTATCGCTCGATCTAAACTTTCTCCTGCAACTATCTCAGCCCCAAGAAGTTCAATAACTTTTTTTCCTATGGGCGATCTTGGAGAGAGAAGCTGTCGGACAACTTGATCGGCGCTCATTACGAAAGCCCCACACTCCTCTAGGAAGCGACAAAAAGAGCTTTTCCCCGAGGCAATCTGGCCCGTAACAGCAACTTTCCTCAATCTTAACACTCCCCCCAATTTTTGCCAACATGGATGTCGACGACTAAAGGCACTTTTAACGAAAAGACACCTTCCAGGCAATTTTTTACAATCTTCTTGAGTTCAGTGATTTCGGATTCTGGAGTCTCAAAAATTAATTCGTCATGTACCTGAAGAATCATCATCGTTGCCATTTTTTTCTCGCAGAGAATGGCAGCGATATCGAGCATTGCGAGCTTAATCATATCGGCAGCGCTCCCTTGCAAGGGGGTATTAATCGCTAGTCTTTCGGCGGCGTTTCGTGCGATGGCGTTGTTGCTGGTGATTTCGGGGATCATTCTCTCTCGGCCGGCCATCGTGATAGCAAAACCCTTCTCTTTTGCCTCTTTTATACATTTGTCTATATAAGTAGCCACTTTAGGATAGCGTTCAAAATAGGCTTCAATAAAGATTTTTGCATCGTGCACATCGATTTTCAATTCACGCGAGAGGCCATAGGCTTGTTGCCCGTAGATGATGCCAAAGTTAATCGCTTTTGCTTGATGTCGTTGCGTTTTTGATACTTTGGAGAGAGGAACGGCAAACATCAAGGAGGCAGTATAGGCGTGAATATCTTCTCCTGCTTCGAAGGCTTTGATTAGATTGTCGTCTTCGCTCAAATGTGCTAAAAGGCGCAACTCTACCTGGCTATAATCAGCAGTGAGATAGAGCCACCCTTTGCGCTCGGGGCAAAAAGCCTCTCGAATGCGTCTTCCTTGGGGAGTACGGACAGGAATATTTTGTAGGTTAGGATCCTGGCAAGCAAGACGCCCTGTTGCGGTTGAAAACTGGCTGAAGGTAGGATGTACACGCTTTGTTTGCGGATTCACCTCTTGCTGGAGTGTTTCTATGTATGTGGAGCGTAGCTTATCGAGAGTGCGAAAGGCTAAAATCTCTTCTGCAATCGGATAGTCGAACGCCAACTCTTCTAACACTTCGGCTCGCGTAGAGAGACCTGTAGCATTTTTCTTCAATGGTTTGATCTGGAGTTTGGTAAAAAGAATATGGGAGAGCTGTTTGGGTGAGCTGATGTTGAACTCTTCACCTGCCATATCGTAGATCTTGCTCTCCACGCTTTTGAGCTCACGCTCGATCTCTTTCGACAATACCTTGAGCTTCTCCACATCGAGATACATCCCGGTTCTTTCCATCTCGATTAGAACGCGCGACAGCGGCAGCTCCATCTCCGTGAGGAGTTGGCTAAAACCGCGTTTGTCGATCTCTTTCGCAAAAATTTGCTTGAGACGAAAAGTATAATCGACATCCTCGCAACAGTAGTCAGCGACTTTGCCAATAGGGACCAGATCCATTGAGATCTCTTTTTTCCCACTGCCAATCAAATCTTTAATTGGTGTTTTTACTTTCCCAAAATATTGCAAAGAGAGAGCGTCTAGTGAGTGGCGACGGCTCGCACTATTCAGAAGATAGGCGGCAAGAATGGTATCAAAACAGATATGTTCTATATCGATACCGACATTCGCCAACACATGGCAATCATACTTCACATTGTGTCCAAAGAACGAACTTTTTTGAAAAAGGGGTTTGAGAGTTTTTAGAACGTACGCTTTCCCTAATGTTCCATTGAACGGGACGTAATAGGCTTCTGCTTGTTTTACACAAAAACCGATCCCGACAGGTTCTGCTAACATGGGGCGTACATCGGTCGCTTCCAGATCGAAAGCGATCTCTTTTGCCTCTTCTAGCTTTTTGATTAATTGTAAAAGGGAATGCTCATCATCTACCAAATGGTAGCTATTCTTTTTCTCCACACTCTCGTGCATTGTATCGAGATCACGTACCAGTGTGTTGAAACCCATAGAGAGATAAAACTGTTTGAGCTCCGCTACCGCACTCTCTTGCAAAGCAAAGAGCGAGCTATCTTTTGGAAAGTCGATATCTGTATGAATGGTGGCAAGGCGCTGACTCAATCTGGCGATATCACCCTCTTCGCGCAAGGTTTCCTGCTTTTTTGCCCCCTTGACTTTCTCGGGATGCTGCAATAGATTCTCTAAAGAACCAAACTCTTTTAGAAGAGGAACCGCTGTCTTGGGTCCGAAACCTTTCAATCCTGGAATATTATCAGAAGAGTCGCCCATAATAGCTAACAAATCGACAATCAGTTGAGGAGGTACGCCATAGAGCTCTTCTACCATTGCAGCATCAACTACAATATTTTTCCATGTATTGAGCACTTTGATTTTTTTGCTTACTAGCTGACAAAGATCTTTATCACTTGTGCAGAGCATCACTTCATGTCCCTCTTCGGCAGCCCAGACAGCAATGCTGCCCATTGTGTCATCTGCCTCCACACCAGGAACTTCCACGTGTGGAATGCCAACTAGTACGCAAAACTCCTTTACCCTCTCGAGTTGCTCGGGTAAATCCTCTAAAATGGTAGTGCGATTACTTTTGTACTTCTCATAGATTTCTTTCCGTTGCCTCTTATTGTCAGGGCCATCAAAGACGGCCACCATGTGTTTTGGAGCAAACTCTTTGAAAATTTTGATAATCGAACGGATAAAACCATACAGAGCGTGTGTCGGTTCTCCCGAGGGGCTCGACATATGCGGTAGAGCATAGTAGGCGCGGAAGATGTAGCCAGAGACATCTAAAATGAATAATCTATGGGACATAAATATATTGAGGAGACATATCTTCAGAGCCTGGGAGCGAGAATACATGTTTGATTTTTCCTGTCAAAAGGGGCGATTCAGATTGACTCTTGATTGCCTCTTTCCACCAGGATTTCGTCTTAAATGTAATGACTTGATATTTCTCATCCTCGTTGATCCCTGAAGCTGTCGCTAACAGTCCCAAAGCATCGCTCAAGAGTAGATTTGACTCATCGATGTAGCCATACTCTTTTGCTAAATAAGCAGGATAGATCTCCGCACCGTAATCATTAATAAGTTTCTCTTCAGGAAGATTGGGACGATTTTCTGTAACGATGTTGACAAAAGTTGAATAATAGAAATCGACGATCTGTTGTCGACTGAGCCCTTCATCAGGCTTCCACGCACGAAAAGGATTCATCTCATCTTTCCCTTTTCCGGCGAACACGGTTTTTGAATTCACTCCTATCTTTTCGAGGGCATCGGAAACATTCATATAGGGAGGCCATCCCAGCACGCCGACGCTCCCAATAAGGCTCACTTCGTTAGCCAAAATTTTATCTGTGGCACAAGCAATGTAGTAGCCACCGGAGGCACAAAACCCATTTACGTAAGAGTAAATCGGAACATCATAGCGCTCTTTATACTGCTTGAGCAACCGGTAAATGATGTTGGACTCGTTGGCGCTTCCCCCAGGAGAGTTGATCACGAGTAAGATCCCCTTGACGCGCCCATTTTTCAAACTATCTTCCCGTGAATCAAGAAGCATTTCTTCAATTTTTGCTGCGGTTACTTG
>JBJXGG010000099.1:0-4070 GCA_046153495.1 Chlamydiales bacterium | reverse complement strand
TTGGTCAGGACGTAGCGCATGGAAAGGGAGGGGTTTTTGGTGTCACGCGCGGTCTTACGGAAAAATTTGGCAAAAACCGTTGTTTCAATACACCACTCGCGGAATCTACTATTGTGGGGATTGCGATTGGGATTGGTGTAGATGGCATCCATAAACCTATTGCAGAAATTCAATTTGCTGACTATCTCTGGACGGGGATAAATCAACTGTTCAACGAAGCTGCGAGCATTCATTACCGCTCTAATGGGGAGTGGAATGTCCCTATCGTTATCAGGATGCCTTGTGGAGGTTATATCCAAGGTGGGCCTTACCACTCTCAAAGTATAGAGGGCTTTCTTGCACACTGTCCAGGTTTAAAAGTGGTGATTCCTAGTAATGCACATGATGCCAAGGGGCTTATGAAAACGGCTATCCGCGATCCGAATCCTGTGGTGTTTTTGGAGCATAAAGCGCTCTATCGTCAGCAAAAGTTTGCAGCGCGTCCAGAACCTTCCAAAGAATTTTTGCTCCCATTTGGGCAAGCAAATGTGGTGCATAAAGGATCTGATGTTACGGTGGTGGCTTGGGGTATGATGGTGATGGTGACCAATGAGATCGCCGAGAAATTAGCTTTTGAAAAGATCTCAGTTGAGGTAATCGATCTCCGCACTATTGTCCCTCTGGATATTGAGACAATTTTGACATCGGTCAAGAAGACAGGCAAATTGTTAGTCGTGCAGGAGGCGCCCTCTAACTGTGGTTTTGGGGCCGAAATTCTTGCTCGCGTAGCTGAGGAAGGGTTTGAATACCTCGATGCTCCACTCCATCGTGTGTGTGGCTTTGATTCCCCTGTTCCTTATAGCAAACCCCTAGAAAACGAAGTACTCCCTCAAGCAGAAACTATTGAGGCAGAAATCCGTAAGCTTAGCTCTTATTAATTCGCAAAAAATTGCCAGATCATCTCAGACAACTCCTCTGATTACGAGGAAGAACAACCCAAAACTCAGGTTATACCATTTCTCAATTTAATCGACATACCCAAATAAATTCGAGCGTTGGCCGAGAGACGGGATTGAAAGTTGCCTAAAATCGACGATCCGCGTAGTTCGCAAGCTGCACTGTATTAATTCAATACAGAGCAGCTTGCGAGCGTCGATTTTAGGCTCCTTGAACCCGCCTATCGGCCCACTCTCGAGTTTATTTGGGTATATATGTTCAGGATCGATATCGACAAATAGGGTAACTTCTTTCAACTCTTTTATTTTGGAAAGAGTTTTCCCTTCTCTTCCTTGCACAACAAATGTAAACCGATCTTTCTGTTTATCATACTGAGGGTCGGAGAGGGTAAGGTCAATTTCCTTGTAATTCTTGAAGCTTTTTTCAAAGTAGACAAACCCGGCGTTGAGCGGGGTTTTAGGGGATTTTGGGAGACTCTTTACCCATCTACTCACAAACTCTTGTGTGGAAAGGGTTCCCGCTTTTCTTTGGGGGCCTTCTGAAAAAAAAGCGACAGATTTGTTCACATTTTGTAGTACAAGCGTCCCTTTTTTAGGATTGCGCGCATCTAGTTCAATATGGCCACTTTTCGAGTGAACCAGGAAGAGAAGATGTTGTTCAGGCTTCTTTGCAGAACAACCACCTAGTAACAACGCATAACAGAGAAGGAAAATCAATGTTCTCATAGTGGTCTTAATATGTCGGTAGTGAGATCAATGAATAGAGTTACTTCTTCCATGTGCTTTTCATCGAAGGGAAACTCTTTGAGAATAGAGAATATATGGAAAGAGAGAACATTGTTGACAGGGTCATACATCGGATCTCTTACTTCAATCGCAATCTCAGAGTATTGCGCTTCTCTATTTCCATAGAAAACAAATCCCGCATTGGGGGGATCATCATGCATCTTTTGCGCTTGCCCGTGCCATGAAGAGAGAAACTGTTCTAGGGCAACGGAGCCCGCCTCTCTACCGGGCCCTTTTGTGAAAAAGGCAACGGAACGATCCACATCAATCATGGAAAAAAGCCCCTCATTCGGATTGTTTGCGACGGAGAGAAAACGACCTTCAACGCTATGTATGACACAGAGGATATTCTGAAGAGGAGCGTGTTTTTTAGGCTTATCAGCTGTGCAGGCTGTCAAAAGTAGAAGAGCTATCAGCAAATTCTTCACTATAATCTCCATTTTTCCATATCGATTCCCTTCCATGGATCAATGAATAGAGTGACCTCTAACATTCCTGCTTTATCTTCTTCAAAATCTCCTATTAAAGAGTCTACTTGTAAGGTCAGGGTGTTCCTTTGCTCATCATAAGAGGGTAAGGTAATTTTCACAGGAATATCAGAAAATTTTTTGTCGTTATTTTCAAAGAAGACAAAACCTGCATTGGGAGGAACGTCGTTAAAATTCATTGTACCGGTATGCCATAGATCGATGAATTTCTGCATCGGAATGGAGCCCGCGTCGCGCACAGGGCGATCGGAAAAGAATATGACTCTCTTATTCACTCCCTGGATCGACAAAGTTCCCTGTTTTAGGTTATCAGGATTGCGAACAAAATCGCCTTTTTTACCGTGTACGATGAAAAGAAACTCTACAGGAGGGCTCTCTACTTTTTGTTCCCTCTTTGAGAAAAAAGAGCAACCACACAACAAAAGGAGAGAGCAGATTAGGATACCTCTTTTTAATTGAAACACTTCTTCTCCTTCTCTTCACAATCATAAAAATAGTCGATAAACACGCTTACTTCTTCTAACATATGTTGATCAAATTCAAACGGTTTGCCCAGAGAGCTTATATCAAAAATCACAACATCATGCAGGTCATCATATTTGGGATTTTTTAGCTCGATGGGTAGCTCAGAAAAACGGTGATAAGCATCTTCAAAAGAGACAAAACCTGCATTGGGAGGATCTTCATGAAAATTTCCCTTTCCAGTGTTCCATATTTTCAGAAACGAGGTTAATTTCATCGTTCCGGCATGTCTCTCAGGGCGGTCAGAAAAGTAGACTACCGATTGGTCAATGTTGATCAACGTGAGTGTAGCATTGTTTTTATTGTAACGATCGGTAACAACTTCTCCATTTGCAGAATGCAGAATAAACAAGAAAGCCTCCTTATTGGATTTCTCTTTTTTTTCTGGTCCAAAAGAGCAGCCACAAAGGAGGAGAGTGAATAAGACAAATTTCTTCATGAGTTCGAATATAACTATTTTCATAAAAAGTGCAATGAATATGAAGCAAGTTTAATCAGGAAAAAAGTGAAGATGGATTCTAAACCCATTCTTTATGAATGTTTTCCTGCGAATGGTATAATATTCCACCCAAGAAAATCAAAGTAATGGCTGTTGTCACAGCCAATGGAGAGACGTGCTCGAAAAAAAAGCCCCGTGTGAGTATCGGGGGATTTTCAGAAAGAGCAACAAGAGCTGCTGTGTAGTGGCCATTGAGTTGGTGGAGCCACGCTCCTAAAGGGGGAATCACAACATGGAGCAAAGAGGCAAAAAGTAGGAGAAAGAGCGAGAGGGCTGCAGCGCTGGGAAAAAATAGGTTATAGAAAAGAGAGTGGGGAAAAAAAGAGTGGAAGTGATAGAGCAACAAAGGGAGCAGCGTACAATGAACAGCTATGGTGAGGGAGAGAGCTTTTCGGATATACTGTAATCCAAGATAACCGTGTTGCCAAAGTAGAGAATGGGAAGCAATTTCTTGAAGAGAATATTTGGGGATCCAAAAACGGAGTATTTTTTCGCAGTAAGGATAAAACAGGAGAATTCCAGCGGTGGCAAGAAAGGTTAGCTGGAAGCTCAAAGTAGTTGCGGCCGAAGCATCATGAATCAGTGAAATAAGAAGAGCGACCCCGAGCGTGTTAAGGGAATAGCTTTTTTTGTCAACAAGACGACCAAAGAGAAAGACCATAGCAAAGATCCAAGCGCGTTGTACAGAGGGGGTATTCCCAATAAAAAACAGGTAGAGGGTAAGGGTAAGCATAAGCGCAAGAGTTTCGAATTTTTGTGGGAGAAAAAGGCGTAAAAAAGTGTGGAAAAAAAGAGCGATTAATCCGAAATGTAATCCAGAAATCGCAAGTAGATGAGTGA
>JBJXGG010000087.1:0-6384 GCA_046153495.1 Chlamydiales bacterium | reverse complement strand
GTAAGAGTTATAAGCTGAAAGGGGATGTGACTAATAATGCCTTTTTAGTCTCCGTTGTGGTGATGCTCGTTGTCTGGCAGATCAGTCAATCGTTGCTCAGGGCGTACACATGGACACATCTTGCGCTTGGTTGTGCCTATTTGCGAACCATTGTACTGTCTGGGCGAGACCTTGACGTAGCGGTGTCTGTGAAAAGCCAGGGTAGAGCTCTTGGAAAAGAGCTGTAGAGAGGACTTTGGAACGCGCTCCCACATGTCGGGTCACATCATATTTAATACATTTTGGATCATAACCTACCTCTTGACATATGAGTGCCGCAAACTCTTTTATAGAGTGCTCACGCCCCGCCCCTACATTGATATGGCAATTTGCTTTGCTCTCACTTAAGTAGAGAAGAGCTTGGACAAAATCTTTCACATGGATGAGCTCACGCTTCTGCTCTCCATCTCCCCAGAGAATCACAGGGCTCCCCTCCTTTTTGCCTGCTAAAATTTTGCGGATCAGATCAAAAATAAAATGAAGTTGCCGATTGTCGGTATGATATCCAGGACCATAGAGAGTAGAAGGGATCAGATAGAGGTAGGAGAGACCAAACTGTTTATGCAGAGCCTGCATACCTGCTAACAGCATTCTCTTCGTCATGGCATATGTGAAAAGACTCTCTATAGGAAGTCCGCTCAAATAGTTTTCCTCTTTTAACGGCATAGCGCAAGGATAGCTACAACTTGTTCCCATAGCGATGAGTTTTGCTTGAGGCTGCTTCTCTTGCCACCAAGATAACATATTTGTGTTAATCTTCTGATTAATGATCCACTGTTCACCGGGATGGTGGAGACAAAAATCGCCCGCTTGTGTCCACGCCGCCAAATGATAGATGCGATCAAACCGTTTGTCATCAAATTGTGAGAGAGAGGATGCATGGGTAAGGTCACACTCTTTTGAGGAGGGGGCTGTGATCTCATAGCTAGTAAGGGCTTTACATAAAAAACGCCCTAAAAAACCGGAAGCTCCTGTAATAAATATTTTCATACATCTATCGGGAAGTAGAATTCAGTGTTGGTGAGATGTTGGTTATTTTTGAGTATCTCTTTTTTGAAGTTCCAGGCGAGCACATAGTAGATATCAGGAGGAGCCTCCAACTCATCTTCCATCCGAATCGGCAGATGCATTCCTGGGCTGAAGAGTCTATCGCGAAAACGATTCTTCTCTACAAGGCAATCGAGGTATTGTGTTCCTATCCCAAAATAGTTCAGAAGAGTATTTCCTTTGCAAGGAGCTCCCATTCCATATATTTGCTTCCCTTCACGCTTTCTCTGGGATAGATAATCGATGTTTTTTTGCTTTAACACTTCAGCGTCTTTGGCAAGATCACGATATGCCACGAAAGTATTCGTCCCAGCGATCCGCTCTTGTCGACAATATTCTTCTAGGCGATTGGTACGAGGACGACTCTCTTTGTGGGAAACAAAACCGATCATCGATCCTCCGTGGATAGGAGAGAGATAGGCATCAAAAAGAGAGAGGCCGTGTTGCCGTAAAAGCACATCCAAGGTCTCAAGAGTGTAGTAGAGGAGATGTTCGTGGTAAATCTGATCGAAGGCGCAGTTATCCATGATCGATTTCATATAAAGGAACTGCACGACGAAAACGCCCTCTGATTTTAGCAAATATTTGATCGCCTCCGTAACAGAGTGGAGTTCCTCTAGGTGAAAAAAGACACCAGCCGCATTAATCACATCGAAACGGAGCCGGATTGTTTGCGCCAAATCGAGATTGAAAAAAGCCTGCAGCGTAGGAACATGACTCGCACTTGCTATATCAGCGACCCTTCTACTCGATTCTACGCCCAGAACGTCATATCCTAGCTTCTGATATTGACGGAGCTGCGTTCCGTCATTAGAGCCGATATCAAGAGCGGCTTTTCGAATTTTTTGTTTGAAAAAGGTGTCGTCTACATATTTTGCTGTTTCGTAGAAATGGTCACGCAACATCTTTGTGGTACCAGAGAGATAAGTGGTATCGCCGAACATTACCTCTTTCTTTACGGTATAATTTAGCTGAGCTGTTTTACAGTGATGGCAAAAACAGAGTTGCAGCGGGTAGAAAGGCTCTTTGCCCACCTCCTCTTTGCGGAGAAAGTGGTTCCCCCAAGGCTGATCATGAAGATCTATAGCCAACTCTAGATCAGTACTATCACAAACACGGCACTTCATAGGGGTCCAATCTAAAACAAATGGTCCAAAATTGTCTATCTTTGTTAACCTCGGCCCTATGTTGATCATTTCCAGGACCCCTGTTCGCATCAGTTTTTTTGGCGGAGGGACTGACTATCCCGCTTTCTATCGAGAGCATGGGGGGGCTGTATTAGGCACGACGATAGATCAATATACGTACATCAGTGTAAAAACCTTTAAAAGCTCTTTTTTTGATCACAATATTCGCATTGCTTATTCAAAAACGGAGCTGGTGAAGGCGATTGATGAAATTCAACATCCTAGCGTTCGTGAGGTGTTACGCCATCACCGTATTCCTGGTAATTTGGATATCCATATTTTTTCTGATCTACCTGCCAGGAGTGGTTTGGGCTCCTCATCCTCTTTCACGGTCGGCTTTTTGAATGCCCTTTTTGCATTACAGGGAAAGCGGAAGTCAAAGCAATTTTTGGCGGAAGAGGCTTGTTACATTGAGCAGAAGATGATCCAAGAGAATGTCGGTTCACAAGATCAATTCCACGCTGCCTATGGGGTGTTTAACATTTTTGAGTTTAGTAAAGAGTTAGTTCGAATGCGTCCTCTTATTATCTCTCATGAGAGAAAACAGTTATTGGAAGACCATTTGTTGGTATATTTTACAGGGATGACCCGTTTTGCATCGCAGATAGTGAAGGAGCAGATGAATAACACCGCAATGGGAAAGAATGATGTCTATTTAGAGAAGATGTTTCAGATGGTGTTTCAGGCAGAAGAAATTTTACTCTCCTCTCCAAAAGAGAGAATGGTAAAAGAGTTTGGCGAACTACTCCACGAGAGCTGGCAGTTGAAAAAACAGCTTTCAAGTCAAGTCTCTAATACGGGAATAGATGCAGCGTATAGTCGAGCTCTCCAAGCGGGCGCATATGGGGGGAAGTTGTGTGGAGCCGGCAGTGGAGGATTTCTTCTCTTTTTCGTTTCGCCTAGCAAACAAGAGGGTGTGCGGCATGCTCTTGCTGATTTGCAGGAAGTACCCTTTCATTTTGAGGATCAAGGAAGTACAATTATTTATATGAAGGATTGATATGGATGCGATACTTCTTGTAGGGGGACAGGGAACGAGACTTGCTCCTGTCGTCTCTGATGTCCCGAAACCGTTAGCGCCTGTGAGAGGAGTCCCTTTTTTGGATTTTTTGTTGCAGCAATTGCAAATGGTGGCGACGCGCGTGATTTTAGCCGTTGGTTATAAAGGAGAGCAGGTAATCGAGCGCTACAAAAAAATGCCCCATATCCTTTTTTCTAAAGAAAAGACTCCTTTGGGCACGGGCGGCGCGTTGCGTAAAGCCTTGGAGCTGGTTTCTTCCGAATATGTCTGGATTTTGAACGGAGATTCCTTTTTTGCTATCTCCTTCTCAGCCATGCTCGAGAGCCGTGTCGAGGTTGGGGCGGATATAACGATTGCGTGCCGTTATGTGGATGATGTCTCCCGTTACGGCTCGATTGAGATGGAGGGGAGACGCATTATTGCATTCCGCGAGAAGAGGGAGAGTGGTGGTCCAGGATGGATCAATGGTGGGATTTATTTGATGCGACGAGAACTTCTGCTGGACTGGCCGCTCGACACTCCCTTTTCTCTTGAGAAAGAGGCTTTTTCTTTGCTCGTACAAAAAAGGTGTTTTGCGTATCCTTCCGACGGAAAGTTTATTGATATTGGAACGCCTGAGAGTTATAGGCAGGCCGAGGAGATAGTGAAACTATGAAGAAGCGCATATTAATTACTGGAGGGGCGGGATATATTGGTTCTGTGTTAGTCCCTATGTTGCTGGAAGAGGGCTATCATGTCACAGTGCTTGATAACCTGATGTATCGACAAATCTCGTTGTTAGATTGCTTTGGTCATCCCAATTTTCGTTTTGTCAAGGGAGACGCACTCGATGAGCCTGTGATTAAAAATTTACTCTACGAAGTGGATGTAGTGATTCCTCTAGCAGCTGTTGTGGGAGCTCCTGCTTGTAAGCAAAATCCTGCCTATGCCAAGCTGGTAAATTTTGATGCGGTTTCTCAGTTGTTGGACTATCTCAGACAAGATCAGCTGATCGTTTTCCCAAACACAAATAGTGGTTATGGTGTAGGAGAAGAAGGAATCCATTGTACAGAGGAGAGCCCACTTCGTCCCGTATCTCTTTATGGAAAGTGGAAGGTGGAGATAGAAGAGAGACTTCTACGATCAGGGAAAGCGATCGTCTTCCGTTTAGCTACAGTCTTTGGTGTTTCTCCTCGTATGCGTCTCGATCTATTGGTGAATGATTTTACTTACCGCGCCTGTCATGACAAAACAATCGTGTTATTTGAGGAGCATTTTAAGCGCAACTACATTCACGTGAAAGATGTGGCGAGAGCTTTTCTTTTTGCGATCGAGCATGAGAAAGAGATGCGCGGGGAGACGTACAATGTCGGCCTTTCTAATGCCAATCTCTCGAAGAAAGAGTTGTGTGAAAAAATCAAAAAATATATCCCCGACTTTTATTTCCATGCGGCTCCGGTTGGAAAGGATCCTGACCAGCGCAACTACATTGTGAGCAATGATAAACTAGAGTGCTTAGGGTGGAGTCCTACTCGTTCTTTGGATGATGGGATCCAAGAGCTGATCCAAGCATACTCGATCATAAAGTATAATCAATTTGCAAATTTCTAGGCTGGAAGGGCTTTTTTTGCAGCTGCTTGAGTCGGAAGGCGAGCGATTTACGGATAAGCGGTGGGTAGAAATTCCATAGGTAGGGGTGGCGGAGAGCGTAGCTCGATTGTTGTCTGAAGATAAATCCTAACAGTGCACTTTTTCGGAAAAGTTCTCTCTCGTGGGGGTCCTGCAACAGTTCCAGTAGGTTGATATGCGCCTCTTTTGTATTTTTTTTCGTCGGGGCATAGTGCGAATTTCCATGTATACGGAGTAGCGCTTTTGATTCAGGGATATAAGCGACACCTTCATGAAGAGCGATCTGATGGAAGAGGAACCAATCAGAATGAGCATGGAGTGTTTCATTGTATCCGCTATATCGCAGAAACGTTTTTTTGCGCACACAGGTGGTATGACCAGGAACCCAAAAGTGTGAATGAGCAAATAGAGAGGAAATCTTCTGTGGAGGGAAGAAGAGAGGAGAAGAGATCCCTTGTAACAGAGGGGAAGAAGAAACTGTTTCTCCCTCTAGAAGTGCAAAGTCGGAGCAAGTAAGAGAGATGTCTCTATTTTGTAACAAAATCCTCATAGGTGTTGTCAAAAAGCCGGGCAGGCGTGTGTCATCTGCGCTGCAGGCGTGAATATACTCTCCAGTGGAGGCTGTGATCCCATTCGTTGTGGTTTTACATGCTTTGAGATTTTTCTCGTGAAAAAGGGCGCGTACTCTTTTGTCTTGGCGTATATAGCGCTCGATGACATCTCGGCTATTGTCAGTAGAGGCATCATCGACTACTAAAAGCTCGAAATCTCCGAAAGATTCAGACAAAAAAGACTCAATTGCAGCGGGCAGAAAATGGGCGTAGTTATAGTTTGGAATAATTATCGATAGTATTGTCATTGAATTGGTTGTCCGGCACCTATTCTTGTAACTATTCAGGTAGGTATTGTGGCTTAAAATCAGATTCTTAGGGCATCTACTTTCTCAAAACTCAGGTTAATAGCGGCCTTTTCGGCTATGAGCTCGCATTTTTGGAAAAAATCTGCGCCTAAGAATCAAGATTTTAAGCTCGCACTACCAACCTGAATAGTTACCTATTCTTTACAGAGAGATTTTAGAGGAGAGGAGCCAATGATGTATAGCAGAATCAGAGATATGCCCATTCGCAAAAAAGTATAATTTTTAAATTGACTCTGCTATAAATATCCGATTTTGGAGTTGAATATTTTCGGCTATTACAGCAGTCTAGGGTGGTGCTGACAGTTATAGCCGATTAAATTGAGATTGACACTCTCTGATTGCGCGAAAACTCCCGGGGTTTCTAATATTGACCGATTTGGGATCATTAAACCGCAGGGTTTTGGCACAATCAGAGAGTGTCAATCTCAATTTAATCGGCTATAGTTCTTCTCTCCAGAAGTGTCAGTAGACAGAGGAGGGAAACGAAGAGAGGGAGTTCTTTTGGATTATTAACCGAGTTTTGGGTTGTTCTCCCTCATCCTCAGACAACTCCTCTGATTACG
>JBJXGG010000081.1:0-23517 GCA_046153495.1 Chlamydiales bacterium | reverse complement strand
GGCGGTATTGCGCTTATGTGGCGGGGCGGATGTATTATCCGTAGTGTTTTCCTGGGTAACATTAAGAAGGCGTATGATAAGAAGCCAGATCTCTATAATCTGCTTCTAGACGACTTCTTCCACAATGAGATAGAGAAATGCCAAAGCGGTTGGCGCAATGTAGTTGCTGCTGCTGCACAAAACGGTATTCCTATTCCTTGCTTTAGTACCGCGCTCTCTTTCTATGACGGATACCGCGCAGAGCGCCTGCCAGCGAATTTGCTACAAGCTATCCGAGATTATTTTGGGGCTCACACTTATGAGAGAGTGGATAAGCCAAGAGGCGAGTTCTTTCATACGAATTGGACGGGAACAGGGGGAAAAGTCAGCGCTTCCTCTTATTCGATCTAAGAGACTGCTGCATAAACCCATTCGCAAAAAATTGCCAGATCATCTCAGACAACTCCTCTGATTACGAGGGAGAACAACCCAAAACTCAGGTTAATATGGGCTTCGAAAAGATCTTCTAAATCTGACATCTTACCTACCATGAATTTGTGCCTTTATTTTTTGCTCTTGGTGTAACTTGCAAACAGCAGAATGCACAAGCGTTTTATTCTTTCTTTAGGTTAGAATAGCGGGACATGCACAGAAAAAATATTCGTAATTTCTCCATAATTGCCCATATTGATCACGGGAAATCGACATTGGCCGACCGACTATTAGAGTTAACGGGTACTGTTGAGAAGCATGAGATGCAGGAGCAGCTTTTAGATGCGATGGATTTAGAGCGTGAACGTGGTATCACGATCAAATGCCACCCTGTCACCATGTTTTATAAGACGGCAGATGGTGAGAGCTATCAGCTCAATTTGATCGACACGCCGGGTCATGTTGACTTTACTTATGAGGTCTCTCGCTCTTTGGCGGCTTGTGAGGGCGCTCTTTTAGTGGTAGATGCCGCGCAAGGGGTCCAGGCCCAAAGTCTCGCGAATGTCTACCTCGCTTTAGATCGCAATTTGGAAATTCTCCCGATTATCAATAAAATCGATCTTCCAGCAGCCGATGTGCCAGAGGCGATGCGCCAGATTGAGGAATTTATCGGACTCGATGCGAGCGAGGCGATCTCTTGCTCGGCCAAATCGGGATTAGGGATTCAGGATATACTTGATCAGATTATTCAAAAGGTCCCTCCACCAGAAGAGTCGGAAGATGACAAATTGCGTGCTCTCGTCTTTGATTCGCACTATGACTCTTTCCGTGGGGTGATGATCTATGTCCGCTTGATGAGTGGCGAGCTACAGGCGAAGAGTGAGATTAGGTTTTTGGCGACCGATAGTACCTATGAAGTGCAAGAAGTAGGGCAATTCCGGCCAAAGGCAACCAAATGCAATAGTTTAGGAGCGGGCGAAGTGGGCTATCTTGTGGCCAATATCAAGAATGTGAAAGATGTCAAAATTGGGGATACGCTTACCCTTGCGAAGGGGGGCGTGACGACGCCACTTGCTGGCTTTAAAGAGATCCGTCCAGTGGTATTTGCGGGGATCTATCCTGTGGACGCCAACGATTTTGAGGGGTTGCGCGACGCTTTGGTGAAGCTGCAGCTTAATGATGCCGCGCTTTTTGTAGAACAGGAGAGCAGTACTGCTCTTGGATTTGGATTCCGATGTGGGTTCTTAGGTCTCCTCCACTTGGAGATCATATTTGAGCGTATCATGCGAGAGTTTGACGTAGATGTGATCACGACAGCTCCAAGCGTAGTCTATAAAGTCGTTCTGAATGACAAGCGTGTGGTTGATGTCGATAATCCGGCGCATTTTCCCGATCCCACTATGATTGCTCATATAGAAGAGCCTTGGGTAAAGGCACACATCATGATTCCTGCTGAATATCTGGGGGCTATCATGAATCTAGGGCTGGAAAAAAGAGGTGACTGTCTAAAGACGGATACATTAGATGGCAAACGTCTCGTACTGACGTATCGTTTTCCGCTCAATGAGATTATTGTCGATTTCAATGACAAGCTGAAATCGAACACCCGAGGTTATGGTTCCTTTGACTATGAGTTTGATACATACGAGAAGGGCGATATTGTCAAGCTCGAGATTCGTGTGAATGAGGAGCCGGTTGATGCCTTTTCTTGCATGGTACACCGTTCAAAGGCGGAACACAAAGGTCGCCAGATCTGTAGTCGCCTAGTCAAAGTGATCCCCCAGCAACTGTTCAAAGTGCCGATCCAAGCAGCGATAGGTGGCAAGATCATCGCTCGAGAAACAATCCGGGCTCTCACAAAAAATGTCACAGCTAAATGCTATGGGGGAGATATCACCCGTAAACGGAAGCTATGGGAGAAGCAAAAGAAAGGGAAAAAGAAGATGAAGGAATTTGGGAAGGTAAGTATCCCGCAAAGCGCCTTTATGGCGGTCCTTAAATCGGAAGAGGATTAGTCTTTTTTCTTTTTGCCTGAAAATAGAAGCATCTGCTGCGCCAACTCCTCTGAATCTGAGGAAGACAACCCAAAACTCATGTTATACCAAGAGCAAAAAATAAAGATACAAAGTCATAGTAGGTAAGACGCCATGACTTTGTATCTTTATTTTTTTTTACGAATGGTATTAATAAATTAAAAAACCTCCTTCCTCGTGAAAAGAAAGGAGGTTTTTTCTACCTTATAACTTGCAAAGGCCTATGTTGACGCTTGTGTTTTGACAGCCTCTGCAGAAGAAGCTGGACGCTCCTCTTCTTGCTTTGTAGTAAGAGCGATAAAGCGCTTGCTTAGCCCCTTAGCTGCAACAATCCAACACCCGATGATGGCGAATAGGATGATTGCTAGGTAAGGTGTGATAGCCGCTAAGCTACCAAAGGCAACAAGTAGCCCCTGCTGCATGAGCGATCCACCACTCTTTCCTAGACGAGCTCCGACCACGTCAATCGCAGCCTTACCCTTCACTTTTTGTTCCTGGTCGAGAGGAATATAAGCCATCTCCTTCGTAGGATCAAAGAGTGAGTACTTGCAAGACTTACTCATGATGTTTTGGAGCATACCGACAATCACAGCTAGAAGTAGCGGTGAGAGACCGAGAATGGTAGTAGTAGGAGAAATACCTGATCTGAATAGGATTAGTCCAAAGAAGATCGCCCCAGTGATGAGAAGAACGATCGGTGTGATCACAGCAGCAACACCCCAACCGAAGCGGCGCATGACGTTACCACCCACAAAGAGCATCATTAAGACTGTCACAGCTCCTGTAATTGTCGAGAACATACCCATAAATGTGCTGTAAGCATTTGCATCTGGGAACTGCAACTTCAATTGACTCTTCCAAGTAACTTCTACGATATTAATTGCTACTCCGTAAGAGAGTACGAGTACAGCCAAAAGCCCGATGTAAGGAGACTTCAAGAGATACATGAAGCTCTCTTTTAGACTCATACTTGGTTTTTCCTTCTTCTTTTTCTTCTGCTCATTTGGATCAAAGAAGCGAGGATCAGTAAGAACGTTTCGGTTGATCCAACGATAGATAAATATGATAGAAATACCGGCGATAAGAACCATACTCATGAGAAGTTTCAGAGAAACTCCCCAAGGATCGACACCTTCTGGTACGTGCTTGCGGATGTTAGAAACCACCATAATCGCAGGACCAGAACACAGAAGGGCGATATTAGCGCCAATACCGAAAAGAGCATAGAAGCGCTTCGCTTCGCCTATACGTGTGATCTCGTTCGCAAATCCCCAGAACATGAGAGAGAGCATCACACTACCCCAAAGTTCGGCTAGAACATAGAAAGCGGCAAACGTCCAGTTACGGAGGATCGCTATGAGTCCCATCATTCCTTCCGGAAGACGTGCTTGCAGAGCGTCTGCTAACTCGTTTGGATGCAAAAGCTCTCTATTTGGATAAATAACTGTGGGGAAAAGAGCGAAGAACAGTAAGAATGGAGTGATGACCGCATAAAACAATTTCTGTTTGCTCAAAGTATTACTCAGCTTTGCGTAGATCACCATAAAGACGATTGCGCAAGGAACAACTAGCCATACCTTAATGAAAGGAATAGCCTCTGCTCCAGAGCCAGGCGCTGTTACGATTAAGGTGTCTTTTGTATCTCTCAGAATCGTGTAATTAAAAGAGATGAAAAAAAACATTAGGAACATGGGTAGAACTTTTTTTAACTCAAAGGCATGTATGGGCCAGAAAAACGAGCGCCACTTCCCAAATTCTTGTTTAACTTCTTGTGTCATATTTTATAAACCTCAAATACTTAAATTATTCGAATCAAAGGTATAGAATTATAGCAGAATAAAAGAAGAAGGCAAGAGAAAAAAAAGCAGCACAAGTACTTGCGCTGCTTGCTGCTAAAAAATTAGCTTTGAAAAGAGTGGGGAGCATTTTGTAGGGTTGTGATAGACTCTACATAAGCATTCCAAAGTTCCGGGCAGATTTGGTTATTTCGGATGGAACGAATAAGCTCTTTTTTGAGAGCAGGAAGAGAGCGTTTGGGACTGAAGCGGGCTAAAAGGTCTTGATCCCCCACTCGTCTGGCTAAATCAAGCACTTTTTCGATATCGGTTCTTGTGAAGCTCACAAAATCTTTTCGCTTGCGAGAGCCGCGCGGAGCTCTTGGTTTTGGGTCCAATGCTTTTGGCACCGTCCTATCAAGAATAAATTCACTTAATAGTTGCTCTAATTGATCAGGGTCTGAATTTTTTATTTTACGTAAAGTAAAATGATGCATATAACCGCCGCCAGGGCCGGGAATATATTTGCAGAGGTCATTTTCTTTTGTACCAGCTACTTTTTTAATTGCTTTTTCAATCAATTTTTCTAGTTCTTGGTTTTTGAGTTTTCCTTTCTGCGTTGTTGCCATTGTTCACCATCCTTATTTCTGAAGAATATTTAGAATCTTGCTAGTATTAATTAACTAATCTCTTCTTTTTTTTCATTAAAAATCGAACGATTCGCAAAAATTCTAGAGAGATATTTAGTTACGACAATGCACATATCGAGTATCATTGGGTGTTTTATGAATTTGAAATTATACAAAAAAAGCTCCATTCACCGCTGTTTGGCTGTTGCTGCAGGAAAGGGAGGTGTGGGGAAAAGCGCTATCGCTGTGCAGCTTGCTTTGGCCGCGCACAGGAGAGGGGAGAGGGTAGCTCTTATCGATGCCGATCTTTATGGCCCCTCTATCAGACAGATGTTGCCAGAGGCGCAGCTCCCTTTTAAGAGGGATGGAGAACTCTTCCCAGCAGTGGCGCAAGGGATGAAACTGCTTTCCTTTGCCCATGTTCAGGAGGGAAGTTTGTGTGTCCGTGCTCCCATAGTCCATCAAATTATTGAGCAATTTTTTCACCAAGTGAGTTGGGGAGAGGTAGATACTCTTTTTGTCGATTTCCCTCCTGGAACGGGTGATATCCATCTCTCGTTGGTAGATAAGGCTAAGTTTGATGGGGCTATTCTAGTGACAACACCGTCTGAAATCGCATTAGCCGACGTAGAAAAGGCCTATCAATTTTTTCAAAAGGTAGGTGTGCCTGTTGTAGGGGTCGTAGAAAACATGAGCTATTTGGAGGGACAGCCTAATGTGCACCCTTTTGGCTCGGGGGGAGGAGAAAGATTTGCTGTGAAGAGAAGGATTCCCTTTCTAGGCAAGGTACCGTTGGATCCACACTTTTCTGTTCTTTTGGATACGGGGCGGGCAGCAGAGTATGACAACCCTCTGTTCGAGAAAATTATAAATAGGCTACAAACGGAGCTCTTATGCGCAAAGTGATACCCCTTCTTCTTATTCTTTTTTTAATCGGATGTCTTCCTCGAGCAAAAGTGGCTGAGGAGGCAAACTGGCGCCAAGATAATGGAAGGATTAAAGTGTTGTGTACGATTGCTATGATTGATGATCTCGTCTCTCAGATTGGCGGCGAGTATGTCGATTCTATTCCATTGATTAGGGGGGAGCTTGACCCGCACTCCTATGAGCTTGTGAAAGGGGATGGTGAGAAGTTTTATCGAGCAGACGCCATCTTTTACAATGGGCTTGGCCTAGAACATTCATTGAGTTTGCGTCAAAATTTGGAGAATAATCCCAAAGCGGTGGCAGTAGGGGATGTCATTTTACAAGAGGGGTCTCTCGTTTTATTGGTAGATGGGCAGTACGATCCCCATATTTGGACAGATATGTCTTTATGGGCGCGCACGCTCGATCCTATTGTCGCGACCCTGTCACATATCGACCCGCAGCATGCCACCTATTATGAGCTGCAAGGAGAGGTCTTACGAGAGAAAATCATGATGGCAGATCGAGCAGGATATGAGTTGGTGCAACAGATCCCCGATGATAAACGCTATATAGTGACCAGCCATGATGCCTTTAACTATTTTGCTCGGCGTTATTTAAAAACGCCTGAAGAGAGTGATTGGAAGTCTCGGTTTAAAGCACCTGAAGGGCTTGCTCCAGAGGCGCAACTCAGTGTACGTGATATCCTTGAGATGATACAGCATATACAGCGCTACCAAATCAACGTTCTTTTTCCAGAGTCGAATGTCTCTAAGGATTCCTTAAAAAAGATCAAAGCAGCCACCTCACAGAAGGGGTGTCCAGTTCATCTTTGTGAAGAACCCCTATATGGAGATGCGATGGGGGAGGGGCAAAATTATATCGAGATGATGGAGCACAACTTTGCCGTAATTGCAAGAGAGTTAATGCGATGAAAAAGTCAGCGCTAAAAATACAACATCTCACGGTGGCCTATGAAAAGACGCCGGCTCTATGGGATCTCTCTTTGGATATCCCAGCGGGTCAGCTCGTAGCGATTGTGGGGCCTAACGGTGCGGGGAAGAGTACCCTTTTGAAGGCTGTATTAGGGATGGTAAAACCCGTTGTGGGTTACATCGCTTGTCTTGGAGAGAAGTATAAAAAGGTGCGGCATAAGATCGCATATGTCCCTCAGTGTGGTTCTGTCGACTGGGATTTTCCTATGACGGTGTTTGATCTCGTCTTAATGGGATGTTATAGGCAGCGAAAATATGGGTTTCTTTCCACGAAATCGGAAAGAAGACGTGTGCTGGAGGCCTTGGAGAAGGTAGAGATGACCGAGTTTATGGATCGGCAGATCAGCCAACTCTCCTGTGGCCAGAGGCAACGCATTTTTCTCGCACGCTCTTTGGTGCAAGAGGCAGAGCTCTTTTTCCTAGATGAACCTTTTGCGGGAATTGATGCGGCGTCGAGCGCTACGGTTTTCCGTATCCTCAAAGAGTTACGGGAAGAGGGGAAAACAATTTTTGTGGTGCATCACGATTTGCAATCTGTTGAGCAGACCTTTGATTGGGTCATTCTTTTGAATAAAGGGCTAGTAGCGTCGGGTCCCAAAGGGAGTGCGTTTACGCATACGATGATCGAGCGAGCCTACGGCAGGGAAATGCATGAGATGGTTTGATTTCTTTATAGACCCTGTCTTACGTGGCCCTGTCATCGCCTCAATGTTGATGGCTATCGCCGCTTCAGTTGTTGGGGTGCTCCTTTTTGTGCGCAAACGGACCTTGATTGGAGAAACTCTTTCGCATACTACTTATCCTGGAGTGACCGTAGCTGTTATGATCAGTGCTCTTTTCCCCTTTTCTCTCCCCTTTTGGATTTTGCTAGGCGCTTTTTTCTCATCGGTATTGGGATATATGGCAGTCGAAGTGTTGCGTGGGTATTGTCGCTTGAAAGATGATGCAGCCCTCACTTTTGTGTTGGCCGCCTTTTTTGGGATAGGGATTACGATTGCGAGTTATGTCCAAAATATCCACACCCACGAGTATCGCCAGATCCAGTCTTATCTCTACGGCCAGGCAGCGACGATGACGGATATCCATATATGGATTTATGGAGGGTTGTCTCTGTTTATCATATTTGCCCTCCTCATTTTTTATCGTCCCCTCGTAACAACATCGTTTGATCGCGCTTATGCAAATGCGTCTGGTGTAGGAGGATGGAAAGTGGAGGCGCTTCTCCTCTTTTTGGTGGTATTGGCCGCGACAATCGGCATACGTAGTTGCGGAGTAGTATTGATGTCGGCCCTTTTTATTGCTCCGGCTATCGCTGCACGCCAATTCACGAATAGGATCTGGGCTATGTTTATTCTCTCTGCTTTTTTTGGTGCATTAAGCGGGTTTTTAGGGAATTACTTCTCCGTGATACTCTCCTATCGCCTCTTTGCTAAATCTTCTCTTCCCACAGGTCCGATGATTGTCATCATAGCGGGAAGCATCGCTTTATATGCGCTTGTTTTTGCCCCAACAAGAGGACTTGCTTTTCGCCTCTACCATCGCCATTGCTTTAGAAGGGCATGTATGGAACAACAATTTGTACGTATTATCGGCTATCAGCCAGCTACATTTCGAGAGATGCGAAAGCAGCTAGGTCTTTCAAGAAGAAAGTTGTTGTTCTTGCTTTTGCGCCTCCGTTTTAGAAAACAGGTATTAAAGCGCGCCGGAAAGTATTTAGTAGCTCCCGGACAGGTGGAGGTCATCAATGCCCTATTTTAATCCCTATACGGGGGAGAGTTTTTTTGGCTTTTTTCTCCTCTTTTTCCAACGCGTCATACAGTGGATCTGCGGCGGAAAGATGGAGCTTGCCTCAGATGAAATCCAACTTTTTATTTTAATCGGAGTGGCTCTTTCCAGTAGCCTAGTGGGTGCCTTTCTGATTTTGCGTCGTATGACTATGCTCGCCAATGCTCTTTCGCACACTATACTACTAGGGATAGTCGTCGCTTTTTTGCTGATGGCGAGAGCGAATACTATGTTGGATATACCGATTTTGATGGGCAGCGCTTTGGCCACAGGTATCTTGACCACATTTCTCACCTCTTTCCTATCACGGACGCTGCGACTACAAGAGGACGCTAGCATTGGTCTAATTTTTACACTCCTCTTTGCGTTGGGCATCTTATTGATCACTTGCTTCACTCGTAATCTTCATATCGGTACCGAATTAGTGATGGGAAATGTGGATGCTTTACAAGCGAAAGATCTAAAGTTTATCTACCTTATTTTCGGCTGTAACATATTGTTATTCTCATTTTTGTATAGAGGCTTTAAAATCACCACCTTTGATCCACATTTAGCAAGAAGTTTGGGATTCTCCCCGCTCTTTTTCAATTATTTGCTCATGGTGCAGACTTCGATGACAGTCATCGGCTCTTTTAGAGCGGTGGGTGTTTTGATGTTGCTCGTTTTTATTACAGCCCCTGTATTGATCGCTCGTCTTTTTGTCACTTCTCTTTCCTCTCTTCTTTCCCTCTCTTGTTTGACGGGAATTTTTGCAACGTTTGTTTCTGTGGCACTCTCACGTCATATTCTCTCTTTTTGTGGCATTGGACTTTCGACAGGAGGAATTGTTGTATGCGTCTTGGTTGTGTTGTATTTGCTGGCTCTGAGCGTGACTTATTTCAAAAAATATTTCGTTAAAAGAAAAGTTGCCCGGGCAGATTGACAATCGCTGTTCATTTAAGGTAGTATAGACATCACTCGAAGTTAGGTTTACGCAAAATATGAAACGCATTGTCATTATGGGGTGTACCGGCTCCATCGGCCAGAGCGCTTTAAAAGTGGTCTCCCATCTTTCCGATTCATTCCAAATATTAGGTCTAGGCTGCCACTCTAACGTCACTCTTCTGAGAGAGCAAATTTTGCGATATTCTCCCCGTTTTGTCGCAGTGCATGAAGAGTCAGCTGCCAAGCAATTGGCCGATCTTGATGTGGAGGTATTTGTCGGGGAGGAGGGGATGTCCCGTTTAGCCGCTCTTGAAGAGTCGGATTTTGTGTTGATGGCGATTCTTGGTCTTGCAGCACTAAAGCCGACGCTCTCAGCGATCACAAGCGGTAAGGGCGTCGGACTTGCTAACAAGGAGGTGCTTGTTTCTGCCGGAGAGCTTGTGATGGCGGCTGTGCAAAAACACAATACTATGCTTATTCCGATTGATAGTGAGCATAGTGCGATTTTCCAGTGTCTTCACAAGCTAGAAAAGAAGAGTGTGCGTCGGATTATTTTAACAGCCTCTGGTGGACCTTTTGCTAATTTTACTCCTGCAGAGCTAGAAAAAGTGACGCTGGAGCAGGCTTTGATTCACCCCACCTGGCGGATGGGAGCTAAGATTACGATTGATTGCTCTACGCTCATGAATAAAGGGTTTGAGGTTATCGAAACCCGTTGGCTTTTCGATGTGCCAGAAGAGAAAATCGATGTGGTGGTCCACCCGCAAAGTGTGATCCATAGTATCGTAGAAGGTATTGATGGAGTATTGTTTGCGCAGTTGCATGCTCCAAGTATGACAGTGCCGATTCAATATGCGCTTACTTTTCCCGATCGTATGCCTGGTTTGGCAAAACCTTTTGATTTCTTGGAGTATAGTCGCATGGATTTTACTCCTCCGGACCGAAAAAAGTTTCCTTGTTTGGATCTCGCTTTCGAGGCACTGAAAGTAGGCAGCAGTTTTTCTTGCTATTTGAATGCGGCCAATGAGGTGCTTGTGCAGCGCTTCTTAGATCGGCAAATCAGCTGGAAAGATATCACAGTAAAATTGGAGGCTTTGATGCAAAGGCACAAAGCGGAGGAACTCTCTTCATTTGATGCAGTATTTACGGTAGATGGAGAGGCAAGAGAAGAGGCTTATAAGGAATAACCTATGACCATTTTTTATTTTGTATTAGCAGCGATAGCATTAGGGGTGTTGGTGTTCATCCATGAGCTTGGTCATTATTTTGTTGCGAAACGTGTTGGTATGATTGTTGAGGTGTTTAGCATAGGTTTTGGCCGACCTATCGTTAAGTGGAAGTGGAATAACGTAGATTGGCAGATAGGTCTTCTTCCTTTTGGTGGTTATGTCAAAATTAAGGGAATGGAATTTTCGAAGAAAGATAGGGAGGAGTATAGCGAGCCGTATCAGATCCCGAATGGTTTTTTTGCCAAATCTCCCTGGCGTCGTATTCTTGTAGCGGTAGCAGGTCCCTTGTCCAATTTTCTCTTAGCGATTTTCCTCTTTGGAATCATTTGGGCGATGGGAGGGCGTGCGAAGCCATTTTCTGAATTTACACAGATCATTGGCTGGGTTGACCCACAGTCTGAAATTTATGCGCTCGGAGTGCGCCCTGGTGACAAGCTAACTGAGTACAACGGCAACCCTTATACCAGTTCTAAAGATCTCCTTTATGCCACTATGCTTGGGGGGAAAGAGGTAGAGTTAAAAGGATTTCATGTCGACTATACGACAGGTGTTGAGACACCATTTGTCTATAAGATCAACAGTTATCCAGCGCCAGGATCGTTAGATGACATATTGACGACGGGCATTATGACAAATGCTCGTTATATGCTTTACGACCGCTTCGAGGGAGGCGGTGCGAATCCGTTACCGGAGGGTTCTCCTATGGAAGGGAGTAACATTCAATATGGAGATCAGCTTGTTTGGGCCGATGGCGAGCTGCTCTTTTCTATGGAACAGGTGAGCCATCTTCTCAATAGCGAAGAGGCTCTATTGACAGTCAAACGTGGAGAAGAGACATTCTTGACACGTCAGCCTCGAGTGTTAACGCAGGATTTGAGTTTTCCTTCGCACGTGCGCAATGAGCTTGGAGATTGGCAATATGAGGCAGAGATCAAAGGACGTTGGAATGACCTTTACTTATTGCCTTACGTGATCAATGGAGAGGGGATTGTGGAAGCCCCCATCTCCTTTATCGATGAGGAGAGTCATCGTGAGGCGTTTCCATTACATCCCTATTCAGCGCAACTTCAAGCTCCCCTGCAACCTAAAGACCGCATCATTGCAGTGGATGGGCAGAGCGTGTCGACAGGAATGCAGATTCTCAGTAGTGTACAGTCTCACAAAGTACAAATGCTGGTGCATCGAGACGCCTCTTTAGGAGTCCCGATGAGTTGGAAAAATGAAGATAAGCAATTTGTAGAGGGCATTGATTGGAAGGCGATCCACTCTGTCACGCTGAGGGGAGTCTCTGAAGGGGAATTTGTCTTATTAGATCCGATTATCCCCAAACGTGTCGATCAATTCAGTTTGAGTGTGGAGGCAAAAGAGCGTCTACAAGAGGAGTTCGACAAGCAGCGTAAGGAAGTGGAGGCAATCAAAGATCAAGAAAAGAGAGCGGCCGCTTTGCGCTATCTTGAGGAGAGTCAAAACAGACTTCTCTTGGGCATCTATTTACAAGATCAAAAAGTCGAGTACAATCCGAATCCTTTCGCCCTTTTTGGGAATGTTTTTGTAGAGACAGGGCAGACATTAAAAGCGTTATTCATGGGATATCTCCATCCAAAATGGCTGAGTGGTCCCATTGGGATTGTGAGAGTCATCCATCATGGATGGAAGATCGGTGTGAGTGAGGCTCTATTTTGGATTGCGGCGATCAGCTTGAATTTAGGTTTCCTAAACTTACTGCCGATACCAGTATTAGATGGTGGTTACGTCTGTCTCTCTTTATGGGAAATGATTACTCGGCGTCGGTTGAAAGCAAAAACAATGGAACGGCTTATCATCCCGTTTGTGGTGCTATTGATAGCCTTCATTGTTTTTCTAACATTCCAAGATATTTCTAGACTTTTTTAAATATCTTCCTCATGAAAGAGGGATGAGCGTTTTACAACTCTTCTGGTTTTCTACTCTTCTTTTGTTCTTATCCGGTTGTCATCGGCAAAAAGAGGAGAAGCCCTCTGATTATCTATTTGTGGTCTATTCTGATACCGCAACATTTGTGAGTTCAGGAGATCGGTCGGGGAGATTAAAGATGCAAAATCTTGCTCCGAAGGTACGCTATTTTGCTGAAAAACCAGAGGTGATTTTAGGAACAATGTCTATTTCTGACTTCATGAAAAATAGAAAATTGGAAAAGTCAAAGGCCCCAGTGGCGGGTTTTCTTTTTTACAAGGATAAAGGTACGCTTTATGCTGAGATTGCAGTTGTAGTAAGAAATATCACCTGGGATGAAAAAAGTGGTACAATGGAGTATGAGATCGACTTTATTGAGCCGCACGCCCTTTTCGGGAAAAAGGAATTAAATGAGGCAGTACTGTTTATTGATGATACGGGCGAACTCTACTCAAAATTGCAGCAGATGCAACAGAACAATGAAATATAGAGCTTGGATTTGGTTCTCTCTCTTGTTTCTCTTGGTCGGTTGTGAAGGAAGCCTTCTTGATCGAGCAGAAAATCTCTATATTATCCATGCAGAGAAAGGGGTTTTTTATAAGAGTGAGAGTGGCGACTTACAAGGCACTTTAGTTTTGCGTGAACTAGATCAATCGTTGATTGTTGTTGTATCTAGTAAAGAAAATAAATCAATCAATCTGAAAATAGAACAATTCATAACCGATCTCGGGAGCTCAGAGGCACTACCAGAAGAGGGGTTCGTTTTTTTTCGTGCTTCCAATAAGAGTCGCCATGATGTTCCTATTGAAATCAAAGCAATGACATATGACAAGCAACTAAAGGAGCTCACCTTGCACATAGAGTTTCTCGATGAGGAGCATGTCATCGAAACAGGTGAATTATTTCATATCTCCCTCTTTCTCGATGAGTCCCACTATACACACTATCTGCTGGCCAGATAGAAACCTAGAGTTTAGAGGGTGTTGTAAATTTTAATTTTATCAGAATTCTAATATAGCGCTTCAAATTTACATTGATCCCGACTTCAGGGGATACATTCCACAACTAGTTGATTTCAAGTTATTTGCAAACAATCGAAGGCACTACGTTTTGAAATTGATTCATGAATTCGGTAGCTATGTCTTCGCCGATCACAACAACTTTTGGGCTATTTACAAAAGAAAATGCCGGTATATTCGAAAAAATGGTTGTCATGCAAAAAATTATCCTTAAGACCGGTAAAATCATATACTTATTTTCCCAATTTTCCTTTTGATGGCATCTAGAAGTTCAGGAAAATTTTCTTTGTAATAGTCTCCGCCAAAATGGCCTTGATCCGGCGATTCATAATAATCTGTGTGTAGATGATCCCTAATAACATGAGCCTCTTTGATAGGAATCCATGGATCATTTGCACCCGCAAACTGGATAATCCATTGTTGATTTTTCTGAATGTCCTTCCAGTTCCAGGGGGAGTCAAAGTATCCGCTTAATTTTTCGGTTTCTATCCCAAGATGAGTATAATATGCTCCTATCAAAGCTGAACCCAAAATTCGATGAGTTTCTGCATACCGCATAGCTGCTATGGCTCCTGAAGAATGTCCTACAATGATCGTATTCTCATCTACTTTCAATTCATTCTCTAGAAATGGCAGCCAATGGGAGCTTCTTGCTAATTCTGTATCGGGAAACTGAGGTGAATCTACTTTGACACCCAGCTTTTCAAGCTCCGTTTTAAGATATGGCAGCCAGTTATCTATCGGTTTGCTGTTACCATTACCATGAATTAAAACTGCTCTAATCAATTTTTGACCTCAACTGGTTCTAAAAGATGCCTGAATTGTTCGTAACTATTCAGGTAGGCATTATGGCTTAAAATCAGATTCTTAGGGCATCTGTTTTTTCTGAAGATGGGCGGGCCCCGGAAAAGTTGGACCCCTCAGCAATAGTAACCTGAGTTTTGGGTTGTTCTCCCTCATCCTCAGAGAGTTTTCTGGCTGCTCTTGCAATTTTGTGCTCGATAATAGTGCCTGCGTCTATGATCTTCGCAAACAATTGCAAGATCATCTCAGAAAACTCCTCTGATTACGAGGAAGAACAACCCAAAACTCAGGTTAGTAGATTTACGGTGCATGGGGACGAGAAACTAAGTTTGAGGATACGTGCTTCTCAGCTCTTCGATTTTCGCCCTTTTTCCCCCGTCGAAGTTCCATGTATATTTCAAAATCTCCCAGGTAACTGCTCTCAAACCACCAAAGTTTCTTTCATAGTTAAATAATATTTTGAAAAGCCTGAAAAAGCAAACAAGACGAGAAAAATGGAAATATATCAACGCATCTGCATTAGCGAATCTCATTTCGAAAGTCGAAAAGGAACAACCCTCTACAACCCACGCATCTTCATCTAACATGGCTTTTTGAATCTCTATGAATTCCTGCTTATCCTTCTTTTTTCTATCTGATTCAAACATATGTCTGTCAAGGTGATGGACGGGAATGCCTAGAATTCCTCCAATCTTTGAGGCAAAGGTAGACTTGCCGCTTCCGGGAAGACCGATTAATGCAAATTTTCTTAGGTGATTTGTCCCCATAGAAGTCCGCAATATTTCTTTATTTTTGTTGAAAAGTTCGGCAATTTTTTACCCTAGGAGCAATATACTCGAGGTAAAGAGTATTTGGTAATCTTTTTCTCTGGAAATTCCTCTCGCCCAGTGATATAATTCATTAGAAAATTTTCAATAGCAAGTCTTATGAGAAACAAGCCCATTATACAGACAGATAGACTCATTCTTAGACAATGGAATGATGAAAACTTTGTATCCTTCGCTGAGCTAAATGCCGATCCAAGAGTGATGGAATTTTTTCCTGCGCCTTGGACTCGGGAAGAAAGTAAAACGTCAATGCAAACTGCTCGCAAACACATTGAAATGTATGGGTGGGGGAAATGGGCAGTGTCTCTTCTAGCAACAGGTGAGTTTATAGGAAGCATTGGCTTAGAAGAGATAGACTTTCAAGCTTCTTTTTCTCCCAATATTGAGCTCGGGTATCGACTTGCTTTTGAGCATTGGGGGAAAGGATATGCATTCGAAGGTGCAAAGGCAGCACTCGAATATGGATTCTCCCATCTTAATCTACAAGAAATCGTTGCTTTCACACCCGTTCAAAACCTGCGCTCTCAACACGTCATGAAACGCATCGACATGCATAACGATCCAAGCCATAACTTCGACCACCCAAAACTAGCGGAAGGACATCCGCTAAAAAGACATGTTCTCTACCGTTTGACAGCCACTGAATGGAGGGAAAGGCTTGGCCACGCATGAGCAAATATACATTTAAGCCATATAGTGCAATATTTCCACTCTTATTCAGTAAAGAAAAAGAAAGAATCGCCCCACATCTGCCGAGCGCTTCCGTCATCAAGCACATCGGAAGCACTGCCGTTCCTGGTCTGGGCGGAAAGGGAATCATAGATATTGCTGTCGCTGTCAATAAAGATGATATGGAAGTCGCATTGAAGCAGTTGCAAATGCTCGGGTATGAGTTCAGACCTTCCTTCAGCACGCCAGACCGCTTCTATTTTAGAATCTATCTTCCTGATCCGGAAGAAGAAAGCAGGAGATACCATCTCCATTTAACCTACCCTGAAAACAAAGAATGGAAAGAGTTTATCGGATTCAGGAATTTCCTTAGAAGCCATCCAAAGGCACTTAAAGAATATGCTCACTTAAAAGAAAAGGCTGCTTTAGAAGCAGACCAGAACGGAGAAAAATATCGGAAGATGAAGGCGCCTATGTTTGAAAAATTCAAGGATTCCTTTTATGATGAAATTTGAAGAAGGACTTAAAGCATGCGAAGACCATCTGCCTGAGTCCTTACTTGAAACGTGCCGGCGTCATTTTGACAAAGACATCGGCCTTCTCGCATCAAATGATCCCAAATCGATCCATATTTCTAATATTGACCGATGTGCGACCGGTATGTCGTTAAACTAGGAGGTGAAAATCCTTTATGGGCTCTAGTAAGGAGAACCATTAGAGAAGGCAAGGGTGTCCACCATGAGGTGGAATCTGAAGAAAGCCGTATACAAAATGCTGATTTGACGAATAGGAAGTGCATACGAGGCAGAGGACTCTTAGGACAAGGATGCATCGGAATCCAAAGTCCGATACTTACTCGGAAGGAGTCAAGGTAGATGCAACAGACTAGCAGGAAAGTTTAATGAATTACCCGGTGAGATCTGTATTCACGCATGACAAATACCCGACAAAAGAGGGGAACGACATGATTAGCGGTGTCTCGGAGAGATGACGTGAACGATACAGAAGTCAGCAGACGGCATAGTAACTCGTGGAGAAACGATGAAGGCCCGAACATGAAAACAAAGGAAAGACCCAATTTTCTATGACAACAGAGAATCGCAGAAAAGAAGAATTAGAAGCGAAAACGGAGGAATCGAGGCGGAACCTCGTACCACCTACGAATAGCGCGATGGTTGACAAGGCAGCAAGGGAAGAAACTATCCTACCTGATAATCAATGTTACATCCCTATCCCTAAGATAGAAAGAGTAGTCAATGATTATAACATACAAGAAGCAATGAAGAAGGATGTGAATGGGTAGTAGACATTGATTTGGAGAAATTTTTTGACAGAATGAACCATGACATCCTCATGTCGAGAGTAGCACGCAAGATCAAGGACAAGAAGATATTTTTGCTGATCAGAGGATATCTGCAAGCTGGAGTATTAGAAGACGGCCTTGTCAAAGCAACGGAAGAAGGCACCCCTCAAGGAGGCCCCCTTTCACCACTACTATCGAACATAATGCTTGATGACTTTGATAAAGAATTGGAAAGGAGAGGATTACGATTTGCAAGATACGCCGACGACTGCAACATCTACGTAAAATCAGAGAAGGCAGGAGAGCGAGTAATGAAATCAGCGATCAAGTTTCTGACCACAAAACTGAAACTCAAAGTGAATGAGCAAAAGAGTGCAGTAGCCCATCCATGGGATCGAAAATTTTTAGGGTTTACATTCACTAGAGGAAAGGAACCCGGACGAATTGCGATCCACGAAAGCCGAGTGAAACGACTGAAGGATAAAATAAGAGGCCTAACCAAGAAGATGAGGGGCAATAAGATAACGGACAGTATCCGGAAATTTATTATGCCTATCACCAGGGGATGGACTAATTATTTTAGCATAGCAGAAGCGCGCAGCATTTTCGCAAGTCTAGATGGATGGATAAGGCGCAAAATAAGAGGAATTCTATGGAGACAATGGAAGAAGCCCAAAACACGTTATAAGCAATTATTAAGGCTTAAAGAACACACGGCGAGAAGATGGGCATACAGTAGTAAAGGGCCATGGAGAATGGCAAAGACCTACGGAATGCATCAGGCACTATCGAATGGAGTGATTGAATCCATGGGATATATCCCGATGATGAAATTAGTATGTGTCAGGTCACAGTGATCATGAACCGCCGTATACGGTTCCGTATGTACGGTGGTGTGAGAGGACGAGGGCTCAAAAAGAGCCCTCTCCTACTCGATTACTTTTTCTCGTCGTCAAGGACTTCCACTTCAGCTTCCTCGATATTCTCTTCCTTCCTTTCTGGCCCAGGTGCAGGGCCTCCAGCGGCAGTGTGTTGCTGCTGGCCCGCTTGCCCTTGCATTGCTTCACCAATCTTTTGGATCGTAGCATTCAGTTCGTTACTTGCCGCACGGATCACTTCGATCTTGCCACCTTCCAACGCCTTCTTCGTTGCGTCTATTTTGGACTGGATCTCGCTCGCTATCGTTGCAGGTATCTTGTCCTTGTAGTCTTTCAGAGATTTCTCCGCACGGAATACAAGTGCATCGGCTTCGTTGCGCGTCTCGACCTCTTTCTTTCTCTTTTCGTCTTCATCTTTGTGAGCCTCTGCATCATTCACCATACGCTTGATCTCATCTTCCGTGAGACCAGATGCTGCCTCAATGCGGATCTTTTGCTCTTTTCCAGATTGTTTATCTTTTGCAGAGACATGCAAGATACCGTTCGCATCGAGGTCAAAGGCTACTTCAATCTGAGGCATTCCACGAGGCGCTGGCGGGATGTCGGTAAGGTCAAAACGGCCGATTTCTTTGTTATCACTAGCCATTTTTCTCTCTCCTTGTAGCACAACAATAGTCACTGCTGGCTGATTGTCAGATGCTGTGGAGAAAATTTGCTTTTTCTGGGTCGGGATCGTAGTGTTCCGTTCTACCAGAGGTGTCATGACCCCTCCCATGGTTTCAATACCAAGAGTGAGAGGAATCACATCGAGTAGCAAAACGTCTTTCACCTCACCACCAAGCACTCCTCCTTGGATGGCAGCGCCGATAGCGACAACTTCGTCAGGGTTTACCCCTTTGTGTGGCTCTCTCTTAAAGAGCTCTTTTGCTATCTGTTGCACAATCGGCATACGAGTCATTCCCCCTACAAGGATCACTTCCTCGATCTGTTCAGGAGCAAGTCCTGCATCTTTCAATGCTTTGAGGCAAGGTCCCTTTGTGCGCTCCACCAAATCATGAGTCAGACTCTCTAACTTCGCGCGGGAAAGGGTGAGAGCCAAATGTTTTGGCCCTGAGGCATCCATGGTAATAAAGGGTTGGTTGATCTCCGTAGAGGGGATTCCAGAAAGCTCAATCTTCGCTTTTTCTGCCGCATCGCGCAGACGCTGAAGAGCCATTTTATCCTTACTCAAATCAATACCTTGCTCTCTTTTGAAGGAGTCAATCATCCAGTGGATGATCGCTTCATCAAAATCATCACCACCAAGGTGTGTGTCTCCATTCGTAGCCAATACTTCAAAGACGCCTTCGCCGATCTCTAGAATAGAGATATCAAAGGTCCCCCCACCGAGGTCAAAGACGGCTACCTTTTTGTCGCCCTCCTTATCGAGGCCGTAAGCTAGTGCTGCTGCTGTCGGCTCAGGGATAATACGCTTCACATCTAAACCGGCTACGCGTCCCGCATCACGGGTAGATGCTCTTTGAGAATCGTTAAAGTAGGCTGGAACTGTGATCACCGCCTCTGTTACCTCTTCTCCAAGATAGGCTTCAGCTGTCTCTTTCATCTTTACGAGAATCTGCGCTCCGATCTCTTCTGGCGTGAGGTGCTTCCCATCGATCTCAAAAACTACATCTCCTTTTTCGTTCTCCGCTACATGGTAAGGAACCGTCTTGATCTCAGAAGAGACCTCACTATATTTCCGCCCGATAAAGCGCTTAGATGAAGAGATCGTTTTGTCAGGATTAGTCACCGCTTGTCTTTTGGCAGGAATACCAATAAGACGTTCATTGCCCTTGTAAGCAACGACAGAAGGAGTGGTACGAGAGCCTTCTGCGCTCGTAATTACCTTGGCCTGACCACCCTCCATTACCGCTACGCACGAGTTGGTTGTCCCTAGATCGATTCCTATGATCTTTCCACTTCGTTTTTTTTCTGTCATTCTTGTTCTCCTTGCTGTTTTTCTTCTTTAACTTTAGCTACTTTTACACGCGCCACGCGAATGGGACGATCTCCAATTTTGTAGCCACGCAGACACTCCTCAACAATCACTCCCGAAGGATGTTCTTCTGTCTCTATCATCTCAACTGCTTCATGTAGGTGAGGATCAAAATGCTCGCCCTTAGATTGATACTCCACCACTCCATGATTTGACAAAACCTGGCGGAGTTGAAATAAAATCATTTCGAAGCCGATAGCCCAATTTTTCACTTCATCCGACATTGCTTCAGCAAACTTTAGCGCATTTTGAAAATTGTCCAGTGGGTGCAAAAACTCCACAAGCACATTTTCCACAGCATATTGGGTGAGCTCTGTTCGCTCCTTTTGCATCCTTTTGCGCACATTTTCCGATTCCGCTAAAAGGCGTAAATATTTTTCCTGACAATCAGAAAGCTGCTGTTCTAGATTGGGTTGCGTCTCAGTTTCTTTCTCTTCTGTCATTTCTTCTCCTTAATTTCCAACATTTTGATGGAATCTTTGTTCTTTTCGTCATCAGGCAGATAGGGACGCCCTTTGCGTGGTTGACGGAAAGAAAGTTTATACTTATGCAGAGTTTTTGTAAGTGTTTTACTGATCTCGCCTTCAAAATACTGTAGTATGCCAAATAGAGAGCGATAAGGCATCCGAGTACTTCCTAAAATACCGATGGCGCCGACGCGCGTCTCTCCTATTTTATAGGGGATCGCTAAGACAGCGCATCCCTCCGTAGAGGTAGCGTAAGGGGCAAGATCCTCACCAATCCAAAAACTGAGTTGATCCTCTCGTATGCAGTCATTGAGTAGAAGGCGCATATGGGCCGTATTTTCAAAAAGAGAGAGGCCGGCAGCAAGTGCTACAGGATCGTTAAATTCGGGGTAGTTAAGCAGGCGAGAAAATCCTGTGCGGAAGACGTCTTCTTCGCTGAAATTCGAATAGCGAACTAAATAGCGTACTACGATTTCACTGTATAATTTTTGTCCCTCTTTCTCCTCGTCTGTGTAGAGCTCTCTCGGTTTTTCTCCCCCTTTTATCCTCCACTGCAGATAGCTTTCGACTTTTTTGAGGGAAAAGGAGCTCAAATTACCAGTGGTGGGCAGGACTTCTGTAAGAATCTGCCCAAAATCGGTCAAAATAACGGAGAGTAATCTCTCACTATCGATGCTCACCAATTTGACCTCTTGGATAAAATCATGGTCAAACCGGACCGAAGAGAAGAAAGAGGCAAAACCTGAGATCTCACTCAGCTCTTCTGCGATCATTTGGAGGTAGGTATGAATGCTTTTTGTGCTCTCGAGCTTGATCTCCGGCCTCCCTTTGGTAGGAATGGGGTTGGTAAGAGAGTAGGTAGCATACAGACGGATACCTTCATTCGTTGGCACCCGCCCTCCAGAGCTATGGGGTTGTTTTAGGTACCCCAACGTCTCAAATTTGGCAAAATAGTTCCGGATAGTGGCGGAACTCAACGAGGGAAAACGCTCTTCTTTCAAAGTATTCGAGCCGACTGGCTTTCCCTTTTCGAGGTAGAGCTCCACGAGTCCTAAAAGGACTGCTTGCTCCCGTTTCTCTTTATTGGATACCTTTTTTTCACTCATGCTCGCCATTATATAAAGATCAAATAAGGGAGTCAAGCATTTTTAGCACTCAAATGAATAGAGTGCTGATTCTATTATATTAAGATAGTGTAAGGTAATTGACGGAAAAAGTTTTTTTTGATATAATAAGTGTCTTAATTTAAAGGACAAAGGAGGGTATTATGACCCCAGTAAACAATCATGGAATCCCCAAGCACATCGCTCTTGCGGTGCAAGCTGTGGCGCAGGTAGGCGCTGCTAAGGCAGCGGTACAGCCAGAACCAGCAAAGATAGACAAGACATTGTTCCGGGCTATGCAGACAGCGATCGCTCACATGGCCTTAGACAGTTGGAAGATATTCGGAGAGTCTGTCCGCTATAATGCAAGGCGTTCTGCCGATATAGAGAAGAGAGTAGCTCTTGATTATGCTCGTATTAAGGCGAATTTACTAGTTGGCACACGAATGAGTGAGCATCACCACCGCAGCTTAGTTTGCCCCGTCTAAATGGTAACTATTCAGGTAGGTATTGTGGCTTAAAATCAGATTCTTAGGGCATCTACTTTCCCAAAAATGCTCGCTAATAGCAGCCTTCTCGGCTATGAGCTCACATTTTTGGAAAAAATCTGCGCCTAAGAATCAAGATTTTAAGCTCGCACTACCCACCTGAATAGTTACTCTAAATGTTTTTTGGCCCACGTGAGTAATCTGGCCCGCTCTATAAGAAATTTTTCACCAGTTCGAGATTCGATCTCGAGCTGGTTTTTTTCTGTCCAACTTTTCCCAACAATCAGTTTATAGGGTATTCCGATGAGGTCGCTATCTTTGAGTTTGAAGCCTAATCTTTGATCCCTGTCGTCATAGAGGGGCTCGAAGGCGGCTAGCTCTTCATAGATTTTATCAGCCTCAAGCACCAATTCTGGCTTATTTGTGGCTGAAGATGTAATTAATATTTTAAAAGGAGCGATCGCAAAGGGCCAAATGATACCTCTCTCATCATGTTTTTGCTCTACACAGGCTTGAGCTGTACGTCCCACTCCGATTCCATAGGTGCCCATCCAAAAGGGGTGCATAGAGCCCGCTTCGTCCTGGTAGAGAGCTTGGAGCTTTTCGCTATATTTGGTGCCGAGATTGAAGATATGACCGACCTCGGTACCTCGCTGCATTTTATAAACGCCTTTATCGATGTGAGGGCAGGCATCCCCCTCTTCGGCTCGTAGAAAATCGGCAAATTTTGGCTTTTTCACATCTTGTACCCAGTTCACATTTTTGAAATGAATATCGACAATATTGCCTGCGCAAACGAAATTTGTCATAGGCTCACAAGTATGATCGGCGTAGAAGGGGATTTTAAGATCTAGCGGCCCAATAAATCCAGCTGTAGAGCCTACCACCTCTGCGATCTCTTCATCAGAGGCCATCGCGATTTCTAAAGCTTCAAATTGCTCTTGTAATTTGAGAGGATTTACTTGGCGATCTCCTCTGACACCAATAGCAAAAAAATTCACCTTATCTTTGTAGATCAATTTGTAGATGATCGTTTTGAGGATTTGCTGTGGCGGTACCTTCATGAACATAGAGAGATCTTCGATGCTCGCTATGCCAGGAGTCTCCACCTGTTGCATAGGCAACAGATCCGCAGAATAAGTGAAGGAGGGAGGGATAGATTGAGTGGCTTCCACATTGGCCGCATAATCCCCCACAGTCATCACTACATCTTCTCCAATATCTGTCTTAACCTGGAATTCTTCTGATTTTCCTGAACCCCCGATCTTTCCAGAATGGGCATCTACAATAACGAAATCGAGTTCC
>JBJXGG010000061.1:0-7620 GCA_046153495.1 Chlamydiales bacterium | reverse complement strand
TCAAAGGGGAAGCTGAACTATTTGGCTTTCTTCTGAGGCAGAGATAGCACCATAAAAAGAGTTTCTTTGCCTGGATCAGCCGAAGGCTGATTTAGGCAACAAGGCCGATAGGATTTGCTTTTGCTAGGAACCTGAGTTTTGGGTTCTGCTCCCTCATCCTCAGAAAACTCCTAACCCAAAACTCAGGTTAGGAGAGCAGCAACATATGGTGTTGGGTATTTAAAGGGACTGCTATCAAAACCCTTTGTTGAATTTGTTAACAGTCCCATATTAAAAGCTCTATCTAATACGCGCAGATTTAAAGTCGCTTCCTCCTAAAGGAGAGAGAACAACATCTTGCACGTAGTCTTTTTTTACGTAATCAAAGGCGTGGTGATAGAGAGGAGCAATAGGCATCTCCTCCATCAATAACTCCTCTGCCTCTTTCAAAAGAGCCCTCCGGATGGCAGGATTTTTCTCTACTGTAGAGCGATCTAGAAGAGAGATGAATTTAGGATTTTCCCAATTGGTATTATTCATCCCAGAGCCAGTTTTACTGTCATTGTGATATTTAAAAAGTTCTAAAAAAGAGATGGGATCGTGGTAATCTGCAATCCACTCTCCTGTCCCTACCTGGCAATTCCCTTGCCTGCATTGGGCGCGATAGAGTTGATATTCCGTCGCACAGAGATCGACTTGGAGGTCGAAGGTTTGTTGCCAGGTTTGTTGGATGTATTGGATAATCTTCGTGTTCCTTTCAGAGGGAGGGTATTTCAGAGTGATTTGTGGGAATGTCTCTCGACTCCATCCCATCTCGCTCATTCCTTTTTCGAAAAGCACTTGTGCTTCCTCAATACCTCCATCTTGGAAGAAAGGATCTTGTCTCATTGCCATCGAAGGGGGAATCGGGGTCGTGGCTATTTTTTGACTCCCCTGCAAAATGTATTGAATGATCTCAGAGCGGTTAATAGCAAGGGTAAACGCTTTACGGATATTTATGTTGTTGAAGGGCTCTTTTTCAACATTATAGTTCAGCCAGACTGTGCCGTCGATTGCATAGGAAGAGAGCTTCCCCTCTTCCTTGAGCTTCCCGAGAAGTTCGGTGGAGATATTACTTGATAGCGGTTGTCCGAGCCAATCGAGTTCTCCCTTGCTAAAAAGATAACTCTCAGTGTTATTATCTCCTACCATCGATATGTCGAGACCATCTAAATAGACATGTTCTTTATCCCAATACGTTTCATTACGTACCAATATGATCTCTTGGTCAGGGATCCATTGCTTTAAACGAAAAGGGCCGTTAGAGACAAAGTCGCGACCAGGTGGATTGACCCATAGAGTGGACTCTTCATCGATTCTCTTATTTACAGGGAAAAACGTAGGAAAAGCGGTGAGCTCTAAAAAAGGGGGAGTAGGCGCTTCTAAAGTGACCACCAAGGTTCTATCATCGAGAGCTACTACACCAACATCCTCTAAAGAAGATTCTCCTCTGTGCGCGCGTTCGGCGTTCCGGATGTGGTAGAGCATATGGGCGTAATCTGTGATGAACTTTGGGTCGAGTGTTTTTTTCCACGAGTGGACAAAGTCGTGCGCGGTCACAGGGTCGCCATTTGTCCAGTAGCACTCACGCAAGAAAAAGGTGTAGGTCAAAAGGTCGTCAGAAATAGCGACATCCTCAGCCACTGCAAATTGCGGTTTGCACTGCGCGTCGATGCGCATAAGACCATCAAAGAGATGACGGACAAGCATCAGATCTTTGACGCGCCTAACTACGCGTGGATCAAGAGCGGCTGCATCATCTGCCATGTTGAGCCGTAAGATCTGTTTGGGAGGTATCACTGTCATCTTTTTTTGACAGCTAAAACAACTAACTATGAGCAGAGCAAAGAGTATGAGCTTTTTCATTTTCAACTCCTAAAGGTATGCGGGTTTGAGGTTCAAGATCCAGAGGATCTGCACCCTGTGCTTGATATTTGTGGTATCCAAGACCGGCAATCATCGCTCCATTATCAAGGCTCAAGCCCTCTTTGGGCCAAAAGAGGGGTAAATCAGTAGCGGTAGAAAGAAGGCTGCGGAGATAACGATTACAGGTTACACCACCACCTAGGACCATACATCGAGCTCCAAATTTTTGAGAAGCATGAATCGCTTTTTTTACGACGTCTGTGAATGCGGCATGTTGAAAAGAGGCCGCTACATCGCATTTTTCTTGTGTGGAAAGAAGAGTGGGTCCACGCTTGGTGCCATTTTGCCCTTTGACCGCGTACAAGACCGCCGTTTTCAGTCCGCTGAAGGAGAAATCGTAAGGTGCTTTTTTTATGCGACCCGGCTTGAAAGGGTAACGAGTGATGTCGCCTTTGAGAGCCCACTTTTCAATTTGAGGTCCGCCGGGATAGGGCAAACCTAGCAGCGCTGCTGTTTTGTCGAACGCCTCGCCCAAAGCATCATCTTGTGTTGAGCCGATAGATCGGTAGGAGCCGAGCTTTTCAATCAAGAGCAGAGAGGTGTGTCCCCCCGAAAGAACAATGCCCAGCGCGGGAAAAGGGGGCTTTTCTCCCATCATGGCAGCATAGAGATGAGCCTCTACATGATTCACTCCTACAAAGGGAATTCCTGTGGAAAAGGCGAGCGCCTTCGCAAAGTTAAGGCCGATTAAAAGGGCGCCAATCAAACCGGGACCTCGTGCAACCGCGATGAGATCGATAGCGGAGAGTTTTTTTTCCCCCAGCGCCTTTTTTACAAGAGGAAGCAATACTTCACAGTGCCTGCGGCAGGCAAGCTCAGGAACGACACCCCCGTAGATCGCCTGTAGATCTTCTTGAGTCGCAATCACATTTGAAAGGATTTCTTGACCATCGCGGACAACAGCGACTGCTGTCTCATCACAAGTTGTTTCAATTCCAAGGACTAGCATCCGATCATTTTATACTGGCAAGGAGATTTTTGCTAGCCTCCTCATCGACAATCCAGGTCGCTTTATGGTCTGCGGTTCCCACTTTTTGGGAAGGGTAGGTCTCGAATTGAGGGGGAGAGAGTAGCACATGGGAGAGAGTAGCACTCTTACTGGCTCCTAAAACATAGATGTAGATATTTTGGGCGTTATTGATACATTCAAAGGTAAAACTCATGCGCCAAGTATCTTTTTTAGGGATATGGTTGGGCGTGACTAATTTTCCTTTGACATAAAGAGCATCCGTATTGGGAAAGAGCGAGGCGGTATGGCCATCATCTCCCATGCCTAGCATAATGAGATCAAAAGAGTTATTTTTGACATTTATATTGATGTATTTTTCGTAAGCGGCGCTATTCGATTCGATATTTTTTTCCGCTACCATGCGAAAAATATGATCATCAGGGATATGGAGTCTCTTCAAGCCTCCCTCTTCCATCGCCATATGATAATTGCTCTCGCTGCTATCGGGGGTAACGCTCCTCTCATCACTCCAGAAGAGAAAGACTTTGCCCCAATCGATTTTGTCCACATAGTTGTTCGAGAGCTCCTGAAAGATTTTTTTCGGTGTAGAGCCTCCCGAAAGAGCGACGGTAAAACAGCCGTGTTTTGCAATAGCGGTATTCGCTATTTTTGCCCACTGCTCGACAGCAAAGCGGAGCGTCTCTTGAGCATTTCCTGGGAACACTATTGTGCGTCGCTCGTCTAGCTGGAACTCTTTCATTCACATCTCCATTTTGTATTCGCTAGCATACGGATCATAGCAAAGTAGTGCTCTTTTGGAGCAGGATAAAAGATCTCATTGATGATCTCTTGCCCCTCCTTGACTCCTCCCAAATAATGTCGGAAAGGGAGACTACACATTTCATTGTCAGAAAATTGGCAGTAGATTTGTCGTCCTCCTGCCTCTTTCTTAAATATATAGTGTGCTCCGTTGTGATCGCTTTCGATTTCTACCGAAACAACGGTTCCAGGAGGTAGATCAGAGGCGTTGGTGCCCCGAATATGCACTTTGATTTTCTGCTTGTTATCGGTGTAGGTGAGTTTTCCTTTATCACAAGATTTTAAAGTCCATCCCATGCAGGTGGCAAGCCAAGATTGCAGATAGGCTGCTCTGATATCCGTGTGTTGATGGGTAACATCTTCGCTACTGTTGAATACAATATGGATCGTGTGACACTCTTGTAGATGGGAAAGAGTTTTTCTATCATTAAAAGTCTCTGCAAAAATTCTTCGCCAGCCAAAAAGGGCGCTCCAATGAAGATCGCCGATCTCTGCGTTGTATTTCTCAGAAAGATCTAAAATAGCACGACTATATTTCTGTAGACTCTCTGTTTTTTCTGCATCAAAGATGATACGGCTAGCTGTTCTCCCTAGGCGCGGCATGATGGTGCACTCCTCTGTAGGATCTTCCGTCCAAAGTAAATAGACTGGAAGGTCGGCTTGGATATTAGGAATCACAATAAAAGGGACGCGCTGTAAGAACGAGCCCGCCACAGAGATCTGGATCAACTCGCAGTAGATTTGATTATTGCCCTCGACAATCGTCTGCGAAGAGACAGAGGATTGTATATAGTTTTCATGCGAGGAGGTGTCGTGTATGATCATAATGACACGACAGGGAAACTTCGCAACGACGTTTTGGATAGTCGCTAAGTGGAGCGGCAATCGCTCATCTTTATGCACATATACAATGAGATTAAAAAGAGAGGCGCGGATCTTATTTTCCCCCTGCTCTTTATCCCACAGCTTTGTTAGTTCCGTTGTAATATTTATGATTTTTTCCACCGTAGTTGCCATTATATGAGTCTCCATGAGTGGTGATCGCGTGCAAGTAGATCGATCGCCTCCTGCGGACCCCAAGTGCCACACTCATAAAAAGGAATATCTTTTACCTTCTCTTCCGCCCATCTATCTAAGATAGGAGAGAACCACTTCCAAGAGGCGATCACCTCATCGCAACGAGCAAAGAGCGTTCCATCGCCCAAAATACAGTCGCAGATCAACCTCTCGTATGCTTCGGGAGGCGTCAATCCAAAATAAGAACCGTAACGGAAGGCCATCTGTACCGGCTGAATAGGGCTAGAAGGGCCAGGAACTTTACAGTTTATCTTTAAAGAGATGCCCTCATCGGGTTGGATCCGCAAGACAAGTACATTTTGCTCATTCTTCTTTCCTCCTTGCGAAAAGAGGATACCTGGCACCTCTTTAAAGCAGATCGTGATCTCAGAGGCACGTTTAGGGAGTCGTTTACCAGCACGAAGATAGAAGGGGACACCAGCCCAACGCCAATTATCGATAAAGAGTTTTGCAGCAAAAAAAGTCTCTACTGTGGAGTGGGGATCTACATTTTTCTCATCTCGATAGCCAACGCAGCTCTCTCCATTCACAAAACCAGCTTTATATTGCCCCCGCACAACGTGTGTAGCAAATTCATCGAGTTTCAAGGGTCGAAGAGCTTGCAGTACTTTAACCTTCTCATCCCTGATCGAATTGGCTTCGAGATTCGAAGGAGGCTCCATTGTAACCATACTCAGTAGCTGCATCATATGATTCTGCACAATATCTCGTAGAATGCCAGCCTCTTCGAAAAAAGCTCCACGAGAACCGATTCCAATCTCTTCTCCGACTGTAATCTGCACATGATCAATGTAGCGATTATTCCAGAGCGCCTCGAAAATCGAATTGGCAAAACGGAAAATCAGAATATTTTGGACTGTCTCTTTACCTAAATAGTGGTCGATACGGTAAATTTGACTCTCATTGAGATGGTGCGTCACAAAATCTTGCAATTCCACGCTCGAATCCAGGTTGTGGCCAAACGGCTTCTCGATAATCACGCGGGACCATTTTTCTTGTTCCGTATTGGGGTCATACATAAGCTTATGTTGCCCTAGTTTTTCTACGACTTTTGGGAAAAAACTCGGCTGTGTGGAGAGATAGAAGACGCGATTTCCCTGAGTCCCAAATTTTTGGTCGAGATTCTCCAAAAAAGTGCGGAGCCCCTCATATCCTGCATCTTCATCGAAATTGGATTTGTGATAGAACATTTGGTTGTGAAAAGAGTCCCAAAGCTTTTCATCTACAGGCTTTACGCGAGAAAATTCATTCACCGCATCATGCATCTCTTGCCGAAATTGGTCATGACTCTTCTCTCTTCTGGCAAAACCGACGCAGACAAAATGGGAGGGGAGTTGCCCCTCACGCACAAGATTGTAGATCGCTGGCACGAGCTTGCGTGCAGTCAGATCGCCAGTAGCACCAAAAATCACTAAAATACAAGGATCAGCAACTTTAGCCGCTCTCCCCTCCTCCTTCAAAGGATTTTTAAACGGAGTCTCTTTTGATTTGCCTTTGAGGAAAATGGTCGTCACATTGGGAATGGGATGAGCTTGATCTTGCATGGGAACCTAATTGTTTAATAACCTGAGTTTTGGATTGTTCTCCCTCATTCTCAGGGAGTTTTCTGGCTGCTCTTGCAATGTTTTGCTCGATAATAACCTGAGTTTTGGGTTGTTCTTCCTCATTCTCAGGGAGTTTTCTGGACGCTCTTGCAATTTTTTGCTCGAGAATAGCGCCTTCGGCTATGATCTTCGCAAACAATTACAAGATCATTTCAGAACACTCCTCTGATTACGAGGAAGCACAACACAAAACTCAGGTTAATAGCGCCTTCGGTTATGATCTTCGCAAACAATTGCAAGATCATCTCAGAAAATTCTTCTGATTACGAGGCAGAGTAACCCAAAACTCATGTTAATATAAAATCTATATAATATTAGCATCAAAATGAGTTTTGTCAGCAAGGGAAAGATAGTTTTGAAGAATAATAACTGCTGATAACGAATCGACAAGTTTTGCTCTTTTTTTTCGGCTCATATTGCCCTCTCTTAAAGCCCGTTCAGCTTGTACTGTTGTTAACCGCTCATCCATTAGCTCGATTTTATAGCTAACTTTATGCTCTAATAAAGAGATAAAGTGTTGAATCTCATCTGCAAGAAAACTGACGTCCCCATTCATGTGGAGAGGTTGTCCGATGACCATACACTCTATCTCATAGCCTGCCAACTTGTTGAGTAGTAGAGTGACGGTTCCCTCCGCTTGCCTGTGTGCTTCAACGATGCCAAGGGAGGTAGCGATAATTTTCATAGGGTCGGAGATAGCGACGCCTATCCTTTTGATGCCGAAATCGATAGCTACTATTCTACCCATTTTTATGCTCAATTGCTGCAGCGATGAAGTCGCGGAACAGCGGGTGTGGTTCTGTGGGGCGAGATTTGAACTCGGGATGGAATTGGACACCGACCATCCAAGGGTGGTCAATTACCTCGGCGATTTCACAGAGATTGCCATCTTCAAAGGTTCCCGATAGGAGTAGACCCTTCTCTTCTGCCCACTTTTTATATTGATTATTAAACTCATAGCGATGTCTGTGTCTTTCAGAGATCACTTGTGCGCCATATGCAGCATATGCCTTAGATTTAGGGTCTAGTGTACAAAGATAAGCTCCTAGACGCATAGTCCCACCTTTTTCCTCCACTCCCTCTTGTTCAGTCAACAGCGAGATAATGGGGGTATCTGTTTGGGGGGCCATCTCAGTAGAATTAGCGTTATTGAGTTTGAGGACATTTCTCGCAAACTCTACGACTAACACTTGCATCCCAAGACAGATACCAAAATAGGGGATATTT
>JBJXGG010000044.1:0-4707 GCA_046153495.1 Chlamydiales bacterium | reverse complement strand
ATGTAATTCTGAAGGATAGATATGAGTCCCTTTTATCTTTGCTCCCATTTGGCGCAAGACATCTAAAATTTTCCGATCTCCTTGGATATCCTCACAGTCGAGCCCTTCCAGCTTGAGCTCAACGCCTGAGATAAGGGCAGCAGCAATCGGGAATGCCGCTGCACTCCAATCTCCAGGAACGGTATACGAAAAGCCTGGATAGGAGAGTCCTCCCTCAATCAGGTAGTGGCGATATTCCTTATGGTGGACAACACCTCCTAATTTCCGCACCCAGAACAGGGTTAGCTCGATCCATGGGGTCTCTCCAGGATTATCTACAAAGAGCTCTGTTTTTCCCGTTAAAAAGGAGCACGCCATCAATAGCGCAGAAACAGGTTGTGAGTCACGGCCATCCAAACGGGCTGTTCCGGGGTAGATAGGTCCCTCGATAGTGAGTCCCTTTACTCTTGCTCCAAGCTGGGAAAGGGCTTGCAAAAGAGGTTCGATGGGGCGTCTGTGCAAAATGGAGTGATCTCCTGTCAAAGTAGTTTTCCCAGGAAACAGCGCCGAGAGGGCCGCTACAAAGCGAAAAACTTGGCCCGAGTTTCCTGCATCAATCACAGGAGCACGCAGATTGGAAAGGGCGCGTTGCATCGCAACAATATCGGGAGAGTCAAGAAGATTTTCGATTGCGCACTCACTTTTTGCCATCGCAGCAAAGAGAAGCGCGCGCATCGAATGGGATTTGGAAGGAGGGACAGAAAGTTTAGTGAGCGTGGGCATGCAATCTCTCTCGTAAAAGGGTAGGGTCTATCGTTCGTGTATACTCTCCTGCAAATTGATGTGGCTTACCAATTTTATCCAATAACACGAAATGGGGGATACCTCCTCTCTTTTTTTTGTCGTGCAAAAGCGCCTCTTCCACGAAGTGTGGATTATAAGATAGGGGAGAAAATGGCTCCAGATAGTGGTTGACTGCTTTCAAACATGCGGTCGAAAGAAGCCCCATATGATGACTGATATCGGCGGCAATGCGCATCCCCGTCGCGATCGCCTCTCCGTGGGAAATTTGGAAATTCTGAGTCTTTTCTAAAGCGTGACCTATAGTATGACCAAAGTTGAGGATTTTGCGCCGCCCTTTTTCGAAGGGATCCTGCGAGACAATCTCTAACTTGATCGCAATACATTTCTCAATCACAGTAGAGAGATTTGTCTCCTCCAGCAGAGAGGGATCGGCGATAAATCCATACTTCAGGACCTCTGCCCAACCATTTTGCATCTCTTTCTCAGAAAGAGTAGTCAAGAGATCTATATCTATCACCACCTCTTGAGGAGGATAAAATGCGCCAACCAAATTCTTTCCAAAAGGGGTATTCACTCCCACTTTTCCCCCAATGGCTGCATCAACCATACCCATTAAAGTAGTCGGAATCGAAATATAGGGAACACCTCGACAAAAAGTGGAAGCAACAAATCCCGCAAGATCGGTGACAACTCCTCCGCCGAGCGCGACTATCAAAGTATCGCGTCCCATAAGAGCCGCAAAAAGAGCATCTTCTAACTGTGCTTTTTGTTCTCGACTTTTTGCCTCTTCTCCCGGAGGAACGAGAAATAGGGTGCCACACAGACTAGCAGCTACGATTTTGCCCAAAGAGGCAAGGTTCTTGTCGGTAACCACGGCAATATTTTGCCCCTCATCCAAACAGAGCTGTCGCCAACTTTTTTGGGTAATTTTCATCGTTCAGCAGCCATCTCCGTTTTACAGTACGCGATGGTCAGAGAAAACATTTGCTCGATAACCTGCGGGTCGAGACGGTACCCTTCGGCAAGTCTCTTCCACTCTACATATTGTGACTCTTCTCGCATTAAATCTTCTAGGCAAAGGGCCTGCTCGCTTTTCAAAAGCGAATTTTTTTTTACAATTTCGACGAGCTTGCATAAAAGCTGCAGTATTTTACGATTTACGGTATCGATTTCTTTTCTTAATTCAGCAAGTTCCATAATATACCCTCCATGCAGTGTACACCGATTTATGATTTCCGGGAATTGGAAGCGGCACCGGGGGAAATGTTGGAGCTCAGGCTAGACCAGATTCCCCATACTTTGCAAGAGTTGAGAGAACTCACCTTCACTAAGCCGGTGATTTTTACGCTTAGGTCGTTGGAAAACTTAGAAGAATATGTTGCCTTAAAACCCGATTATATCGATTTGCCGCATCACATAGCGCAGCCACTTCCGAATCTACTCTCTTCTTATCATAATTTTGAGAGAACTCCCGATCTTGACTCTCTTTTAAAGCAGATGCGTAAAACTCCTGCTCGATTCTATAAGATCGCTTGTCAGGCAAACAGTATGGATGACGCTTTTCGCATGTTGGAATTTGCAGAAAAGCAATCGGATGTTTTGGGAATCTCTTTGGGATTGCATGGAAAGATCACACGTCTTTTTGCCAAACCCTGGAGCTATGTGGCGCATAGAGAAGCGCGCTTTGGCCAATATTTTTATGGAAAGATGCCCTATCTTCCCAAAAAACTCTATGGATTAATCGGCGATGTCACCAAAAGCACGAGTGATCAATATCATACAAAGATTCCCTACCTGATTATGCCGATTACGGCCTCAGAGCTTCCCAGATTCATGGAACAGGTGAAGCGTCGTTTTGCGGGACTAAGCGTTACGATTCCCCTCAAAGAAGAGGTGATGCCCTACCTCGATGAGATTGATCAAGAGGCGGCTTTGATCGGGGCAGTGAATACGATAGTGAATCGTGATGGACTGCTTGTGGGGTATAACACAGATGGCAAGGGGGCTTTGGATGCTTTAGGTGAAGTACAAAACAAGAGGATCACGGTGATAGGAGCGGGTGGTGCTGCGAAAGCGATTGTGTTTGAGGCGGTGCGTAGGGGAGCCGAGGTTCTTATTTTGAACCGGACAGCGGAACGGGCGCAAGAGCTGGCTGCAAAATGGGGGTGCAAGGCTGCCTCTTTAGCAACCCACGAGCCGTATGACATCCTTGTGAATACGACTTCTCAGACTATGCCGATAGCAGTAGAGTATATCGATCCCTACACCACTGTCATGGACATTCAGCGTGTGCCAACAAAACTGGTAGAGGAGGCAAAAAAACGCCATTGCACCATTGTTGAAGGGCAAGAGATGTTTGTCAATCAAGCGAAGGGACAATACGCTCTTTGGGGCATCCCATGAGCTGGCGTACTCTCCTCTATCTTCCTTTGGGGATTTTGCCTGCTCTCTTTTTCACTCTCCGAATCTTTGTGCAGTGGATTCAAAGCGAACGGAGGAAAGAGTCTTTTATCGGCCCCCTCTTTTGGAAACTCTCTCTTTGGGGCAATATTCTTCTCTTCTGTCACCACGTGATCCAAGTGCAATACCCCTTTGCTCTAATCCAAAGCGTGAATGCATTGATCTCTTGGCGTAACCTCGATTTTCTTAGACCGGGACCAGCCTATCCTAGGAAGGTTATGCTGATGCTGCTGGTGGCCGCTGCTGTCGGGACAACGCTTCTCTTCATAATGCAAAGTTATTTTTTCATTGGAGAGATGGATTGGATTCGTACGCCCCAAAAACTCTGGAATACCGAACGATATTATCACAACTTCTTTTGGCACCTTTTTGGCACTCTTGGAGCAGCTCTTTTTGCCAGTCGCTTCTGGGTGCAGTGGTGGATGGCGGAATTTCGACTCAAAAGTGAGCCTAGCCCCACTTTTTGGTATCTCAGTATTATCGGCAGTACCCTCCTCCTGATATACTCCCTCTATATAGGGGACGTTATTGTGGTTTTTTATAACTGTTTTTCTTTGATCCCTTATATACGTAACCTGATGCTTATCAAGCACTAAATCTTTATGGTATCACCTTGGGATACTTCAAGAAGAAATATAAGGGTAGAGGCGATACGCTTCTTCAAATCCGCTGGGGCTACAATAGCTCCAAGCCATTCCATCGGGCATTAAGAGCGAGGAGAGTTGCGAGACATTTTTTGCCATAGCATCATGGACTCTTTTCTGGTACATGGTTGTGCCAACGCCTTGATTTCTTGCTTGTGGAAGAACGCCTGCATTCCACAACCCTCCAAGCACAGGATCATTTTTCGACTCTTGAGAAAAAAATAGGGAGCTTGTGCCCACAGGGACGCTATCGAGATACCCTAAGTAGTGATAGAAGGGCGATTGATCATCATAGCCACAATGTTTATATGCCTCGTAGAAAAACAGGGGTACTCCTTGTATGCTGGGGGCAAAAACCTTTCCAACAATTTCACTCCATATCCATAATTGCTCGTCATTACGCACTCTTTCTACACGCACTCGGGGATGGGCAAAGGGGGCGATTGCTCTTGCAGTAATGTCGAGAGTGATCAGGCTCAAATACCTCATCGATTTGTATCCATTTTCTTCCAAATATTGTCCCATTTTGCCTTGGCAGGGGAGAATCCACCAATGTGGGAGGCCCTCCTTTTCAAAGAAAGCGATATTTTTCGCAAATAGGGGCTCCCAATGGATACCAGGATCTTTGAGGAAAATTCCATTCATGTTGAACATAGGGAGCCCAGAAAACCAGCGGGTATATTGAGGAGTATCGATTAAATCTTGGGCTTTGTTTTGGAAGGAGTAGCAAAAATAGTCGCTCAAATGGTGATAAAACAGTGCCTGCATGAAGGTGAAACTATGCTATTTTTTGATATTTCGTAAAGTTCTTTTCTTGTCC
>JBJXGG010000043.1:0-14019 GCA_046153495.1 Chlamydiales bacterium | reverse complement strand
CTACAGGAAATTTTCACGGAAGAAACATATTACATATGCCTTTTGGCATCACCGAGTTTTCTGCATACCGTAGACTCGATTCAGCTGTCTTAAAAAGGGTACTGGGAGAGCTCCGTGCCAAGCTTTGGAAGGTGCGACAATCAAGAGAGCAGCCTAAAAAAGATGACAAGGTGGTCACTTCTTACAACGGGTTGATGATCAGTGCTTTTTGTGAAGCCGCCGCTGTGTATCTAGAACCCAAATATGCGCAAGCGGCAGAGGCTAGTGCGCAATTTGTGAAAAACCATCTCTATAAAGAGGGGAAGCTTTTCCGCCGTTGGCGTGATGGAGAAGCAAAGTACGATGGTTGTTTAGATGATTATGCTTTTATGATCCAAGGTCTTCTTTCTCTTTTTGAGATCGATAGCGGTGTACAGTGGCTAGAGATGGCTCTTGCTTTTTGCGATACGCTGGAAAGAGATTTTAAAGCGGAAAATGGTGCCTACTGTTTGACGAATGGTCAAGATCCCCATTTGATTCTACGTCGCTGTGAATTTTATGATGGAGCAGAGCCTTCTGGGAATGCCGTGCATGCTGAAAATCTGTTACGTCTTTACCAGATGACAGGAGAGACGTTCTATCGTGAGAGAGCAGAAAATATTTTAAAAGCAGCGCAAGAACATATCGAATTATATCCTCCGGGCGCTTGCTACCATCTTCTTGCACTCATGCGCTATTATGATGCCAAAGCGCCAACCATAATCGTAGTTTTAGGGGAAAATGAAGAGAATAGAGAAGAGATTAAGAAAATATTAGCAGAGAAATATAGTCCCCATAAAGCGATTATCTGGCACAGAGAGAGTGACGAAACCCTCCGAGATCTTCTTCCTATAACGAGGTTGAAAAGAGCCCTCTCTGGCAAAACAACGATGTACATATGTTATGCGGACAGGTGCCTAGAGCCGATAACAGACCTCACCAAGATGACCAAAGCCTTCGAGTAAACCGGCCAAAATCGATGGTATAACCCGTAGGGTTTTGGCACAACTAGAGAGAATCAATCTCAAGTGCATCGGCTATATATGTGATTGGAAAAAATCTTGGAATTTTGATATAGTTCCTTGGTATGAAAAAGTTTTGTCTCTCAGCTGTACTCCTATCTGCCGCCCTTTTTGCCCTTCCAGAGATGGAGCCCGGAGTCGATTTCACGCTCGAGCAGACTACTCCTGAAAATATTATTATAAATAATCGAGTCCTCCTCAAAGTGGGCGGCAAACATATCACAGTAATGGATGTGGTTCGGAAGATGGATCTTCTGTTCTATCAGCAGTATCCAGAGTTGAAGGATTCTATTGCTGCGCGCTATCAATTTTATATATCGAGCTGGCGACCTATTTTATCGGCTGTGATTGATGATCAGCTGATTTTAGCGGATGCCAAAGATAAGAAAGTCGACACAAATGATGGAGAGGTAAGAGAGGCCATGGAGGGGGTTTTCGGCAGAGATCCTGTCTTAGCGCTTGATAGCTTCGGTCTTACTTATGACGAAGCTTTTGAGATGTTCAAGACAGACCTTATTGTGCAGAAGATGACAGGCGGTATGGTGCATTCTAAGGCGATGACTGGTGTGAATCCCAAGAAGATGTGGCAGCTATACGATAAAATGCGTAAAGACCACCCTCCACAAGATCGTTTTATCTACCGCGTCTTATCATTCCGCAGTAACAGTGAAAAGAAGGCAAAAGATTTAGCGTTAGAGGCGCATCGATTGATCGACCAAGGGAGCTTCTCTTTGGAGATGATTTCTGAGCAATTAGGGAACGATGAGATCGAGATCATTTTATCTCAGGAATATGCTCGTACCGCTAAAGAGATTTCCAACTCCCATAAGGCTGTCCTGACAACTCTAGAAGCGGGTGGATTGAGTGCGCCCATCATTCGAAAAGGGGTTGTCTATCTTTTTGCTCTCCAAGCGATGGAGAAAGATGAGCTTCCTCCTTTCCATGAGATGGAAGATGAGTTAAAAAATCGTGTTATGCAGAGTGAATACATCGAATACAACAAGAAATATCGTAACGATTTGAGAGAGAAATACGGGTTTACGGAGAAGGAGCTTTCGAAATTTATCCCAGGCGACCTCAAACCTTTTGCGTTTCGATGACACCATCTGCTCTACAGCAATTTTTAGCCAGCCGAGGTCTTAAACCGAAAAAGAGTCTTTCTCAAAATTTTCTTATCGATGCCAATGTTGTCGAGAAAGCGTTGGATATAGCAGAGATCTGTGCGCACGATGCAGTTTTAGAGATAGGTCCAGGTCCAGGAGCTATAACAGAGAGATTGCTCAAGCGTGGGGCGAGTGTAATCTCCGTCGAGAGAGATCGTGATTACCCCGCTACTCATCATGCCGACATTTTGGAGTTTCCGCTAGAAACCTTGCCTCTTCACACAAAGATTGTCTCGAATCTTCCTTTTCATTTGACCGCGCCGATCCTGGCGAAGATTGTCCCTTTTGGTTTTCAGAGCGTCACAGTATTTGTGCAAGAGGAAGTAGCGCGCCGTATGGTAGCGCAGCCTAACACGAAAGAGTATGGCTCATTTTCACTCTTGCTACAGTTCTATGCCGAAGTGCGATATGGTTTTAAGGTGTCGAAACACTGTTTTTATCCCAGGCCTAATGTAGAGGCCGCCGTAGTGCAGATTCTCCCTAAAAAGAGACCAGACGTAGAAGAGGAGTCTTTTTTTGCCATGGTCCACAAAGCATTTCAGGGGCGACGCAAGATGCTCCGGCGTACTTTAGGCTTCGGAGGAGAGAGGCGTCCTGAGAATCTCTCTCTTCAGGAGTTCATTGCACTGCATAAAGAGGTCTCATAGAGAGATTCAAAAAACTTCGTCTGGATTCGGCAACTTCTAGAGTAGATCTCTCTCCATTGGAGGGGGATAGGGTATTCCTCTTTCTTGATGATAAGATGGTCGTAAGGATTTGGCCCCTCTTTCCATTCTTTAAAATAGAAGTAGCGTCCGCAAAGCCGTGCATACTCTCCGAAGTAATAGGCGATTTGTGCTCTTGTCATTTCGTGCAAAGAGCTAATGTTAATGCCAAGATCAACAGATCGATCAGGCAGCATCTTTAATTGATGGGGCAAAAGAAAGGCGATATCTGCCGCTTCAAACTCCTTTTGGATCTCTTCATAATGAGAAAAAGGACGGAAGAGAAATATCTTGCGATGAGGGAAGATTTTCTTTAGGTAGCTTTGAGCGATATAAAGAGCGGGAGTGATATCACAGCAGATGTACTTGAGAGAGGGGAATAAAGAGAGATAAGCGTAGGCTGTTCTTCCATAGCCGCCCCCTATTTCTAGAACAGAGTTGAAGTTTTTCGCCTCTCTTGCAACCGAATCAACCTCCAAAAGGGCGTTACCCAAATCTTGGGTCACAAAACCACCTCTCCAGCGCACGTTATAGGGAGAGCCAAACTGTGGCTCTCTAAGTTTCAACCAAGAGCGGGGCACTTGAGTGCGAAGGTATTCCCAGATGAGATAGGTAAAACGATGCTCTTGTTTTCTAAAAAGGGCGCAAAACTGGCTTAAGAGGGGAGCATTTCTCCGCACATAGCGGTACTGATGGTTCCTTCGATCAGGTTTAAAGGTAAAGTAGTGTTGAGCGATATTTTCTTTAAAGATTTCTAAATCAAGCGTTTGTTCATGAACAGTGCTCAGAATCTCCCACATTTTAGAAGGACGTACAATTGCAGGAGCTTTAGCTAACTCCTCTTCCATTGATGTGAGTTCACGTGTCATTGAATCTTCCGTAGCGTACTTGGCCAGACCAACCAAGCTTTGTTCTTAGTGTGGCAAAGTAATCGGTTCTCCGCAATTTAACCATCCTAAAACACTTATTTGCAATAGTAGCTCGAAAGATTTCATTGGTAGGCATGGAATAGCGAGAAACCCCATCGTACGTGATTTCTACGGGATCATAGGGGCTTAAATACTCTACTTCGATTTGTTTTTTAGGACGGATCACAATCGGACGGTTTGAGATGGTATGTGGACTGATCGGTGTGATGACAATGGAATCGAGTTCGGGTGAAAGGATGGGGCCGCCGGCTGCAAGAGAATAGGCAGTGGAACCGCTAGCTGTCGAGAGGATAATCCCATCTGCAGAAAATGTATTTAGATAGGTGCCATCTACGTGAATGGAAAGGTCGATAATCGAGGGGTTTTTCGCACGATGGACTACTATATCGTTTACGGCGAAAAAGAGGTGTCCTCCTGGGGCTACCCCCTCCATCATGAGTCTTTCTTGAATCTCATACTCCCCTAGGACAAATTCTTCGAGGCTTGGAAAAAGATCAGAGAGCGGTACGTCAGCCATAAACCCGAGATGGCCCATATTGATGCCCAAGACAGGAGCTTTTATCTCTGGGTAATGGTGGATGATACGAAGAATCGTACCATCTCCCCCCATGGAGATCAAAAAATCGATCTGCTTGGGTGAGATACTCGATAAGAGGCCTACCCCCAAACTTTTTGCTTCTGCATCGGGGGCTACCACATGGATATTTTTTTTCTGAAGAAAATCGCGCACTTGTATGGCTGTACCAAAAGTATCTACTTTTTGGTTGTTGGTAAAAAGTGCGATGATCATGAAACTCCGACTTTTGTCCCCAAAGAGAAGTGAGTTAAGATACGCCCTAACATAGCAGAAGGGGACATACCAATATCATGTAAGAGGTCGCTATAAGAGCCATGATCCATAAATCGCTCTGGGATGCCGAAATTCAATACCTGCACATCGAATTCGTGACTCAGAATGAATTGATTCACCTCGTTCCCCAACCCTCCCTTTAAAGAGTGCTCTTCAATTGTTACCACTCTTTTATGACTCAGTAGTAGTTTTCCTAATAGATTGGTGTCTAATGGCTTCACGAAAATAGGGTCTACTAGTGTGGCAGCGACATCGACTTGTTTTAGTTGCTCACACAACTCTTGTGCGAGCGAGCAAGAGTATCCCAGGGCAAGGATAAGAATATCCTCTCCTTCCAATAGAATCTCTCCTTTTCCTAATGGACGATAACAGAGTGGCTGATTCCCCTCTTCTGTCTCCATGTTGGGATAACGAATCGCCGTTGGACGTCTCCATAAAAAGGCCGATTCCATCAACTCTTTGAGAAGTTGTCCATTCCGGGGCTGACAAATGACCATATTGGGCATCGATTTGAGGAAGCTGATTTCATAGATGCCATGGTGGGTCGCGCCATCGCCTGCAGCAAGCCCAGCTCTATCAATAGCAAATACGACAGGGAGATCTTGTAAGCAGACATCTTGGAAAAGATTATCCAAAGCTCTTTGGAGGAATGTGGCATAAATTGAGCAGACCACTTTGCGGTCATGATACCTTGCGAGTCCTCCGGCAAAAGTTACAGCATGCCCCTCTGCAATCCCTACATCAAAACTGCGCTCGGGAAATTCTGCCATAAAAGGATCTAAATAAGAGCCTAGACTCATTGCGGGAGTGACTACCACTAATGAGTTATCGCGCCGTCCCATCTCGAGTATGTGTCTACCGAATATCTTAGGGAATGTCGGACGGCTGGTAGGTTTGGGAATAAACTTGTAGGTGCTTGGATCGAACGGTTTGACGCCGTGGTACGCAATAGGATCTTTTTCTGCTACCTCGACACCGTTCCCCTTTTTCGTCGAAAAATGGATAAGAATAGGCGAGTGGTGGTTGCGCGCCGATTGCAATGCCTCAATCACTTTTTCGATATTGTGACCATCGATAATGCCTACGTAATCTAATCCAAATTGCTCGAAAAATGTTGCGCGCTGCCCTTTACGTAAACCATGCAGAATACCGCAGATTCCTCCTACATTCCCTGAAATGGACATCTCATTGTCATTAAGGACAATGATAAAATTTCTCAAATGACTAGGGATGTTATTTAGCGCCTCTAAAGAGAGGCCACAGCTCAAAGTAGCATCGCCAATCACGGGAATAACGTGCTCCGTGCCCTTATCCAAATCACGTGCAAGGGCAACACCGAGGCCCAGAGAGAGAGCAGTTCCTGCGTGACCGGCGTAAAAGTGATCATGAGGGGATTCTTTTGGATGGGCAAAGCCACTTAATCCAGCTGTTTTGCGAATCTTGTCGAAGCGTGCATCATTGCGTCCTGTCAGCAGTTTGTGGGTGTATGTTTGGTGACTCACATCAAATATAATCCGGTCCGAGGGGGAGTGAAACACATAATGCAGCCCCACACTTAGCTCCACACTTCCCAAGTTCGAAGCTAAGTGACCTCCATTCACAGAGAGGGTGTGGATGATGCGGTGGCGCAGCTCTAGCGCAAGAGACTGCAGTTGTTCCAGAGAGAATCCTTTTAAATCTTCAGGAGAGGAAATAGAGTCTAAGAGGTCAGTCATCATGGGCTAGGGCGAAAGATTCTGTTTTGGGATTTTCGTTTTCATCTAGTACGAGTGTACCATCGCGTTTTTTGATTAAAGTTTCAATACGAGTTTCCGCCTTCGACAGATGCGTGCTCAAAAGAGCAATCAGATGATCAGCCTCCTCATAAAGCTTTAAAGAATCATCTAGAGGGACTTTCCCAGAGTTCATTTTTTCCAAAATCTCTTCCAAGCGAAGAAATCCCTCTTCAAAATTTATTTCCTTAGCTGTCATCTACCACCAAATTTGCTCTTCCGTCTGAAAGCACAGCAATAATTTTTTTTTGCTGCGCAAGTTGTGTGGTCGAAACTATAACGGAATTTTCTTTTTGCGCCAATAAGATGCTATAACCTCGTTTAAGCACATTTCTTGGATCGAGTCCTTTTAATTGTTTGGTCAGATGGACTAGCTGCTCTTTTTTTCGACGCAAATGCAATGAACCACTTTCACTTAATCGTCTTCGATAGCTGCTCAAACGTTCTCGATAAAGAAAGAAGCGAGCTGTAGGATTGTGGGCGAGGATATGGCGTTGGATTTCGTGAAGGCGTATTTTATTTTTCAAGAGTTTTTTCTGTATTTCTTTATCGAGCAAGAGCTTCGCTTCGTCTAGTTTTTGCATAGGTAAAGAGAGTACGGCGTACGGGGAGGTAAAAAGAGGGTGGCGAGAGAAATAGCTGAGACGGCTTTTTGCTCTCTCGATCAGATGACGTAGAGTATAAGTCAAATTTTGGCGCAGTTTCCCCAAATGAATGAGATAGCTTTCCGTCTCTCCAGAGATGATCTCTGCCGCTGCAGAAGGAGTGGGGGCTCTTATATCGGCCACAAAATCGGCGATAGTCACATCTGTCTCATGTCCAACGGCCGAGACGATGGGGATAGTACTTTCAAAAATTGCTTTTGCGACAATCTCTTCATTGAAAGGCCACAGATCTTCTAAGCTCCCTCCGCCCCTTCCTACAATGAGGACGTCGGCTAGCTTGTAGCGGTTGCATTGGACGATTGCTTGCGCAATTTCCATTGCAGCGTTCTCACCTTGGACACGGACAGGGTTTAAAATAAGGTGAAAACCTTTGAGACGTCTTTCGAGCACATGGATAATATCACGGATCACCGCGCCTGTAGCGCTGGTAATAACTCCGATGCGTTTTGGAAAGGGGGGGAGGGCTCTTTTTTGTGCGAACCACCCCCTCTCCTTGAGGAGGCGCTTTCTCTCCTCTAATTGGGCTAAAAGAGCTCCGATTCCTGCAAATTCTAGTTTTTTTATGACCATTTGGTATTTACCATGGGGAGGATAGACGGTCACATCGCCTGTAACGATTACTTCATCTCCCTCTTTAGGAGAGCGAGAGAGAGGCCATTGGTTATTTTTGAAAAGCACTGCCCCGATTTTGGCCTCTTTATCTTTTAGGTCAAAATAGAGATGACCGCTCGAATGGCGTTTGAAATTGCTAATTTCTCCTTGAATAGAGATGTCGTGGAAGCGCGATTCAAGTTGGTTTTTGATAGCAAAGGTGAGTGTGGAAACAGTGAAGAGAGTTGACGTTGAAGACATCTTTATGGTATCACTATACCCCTTGCTATGCATAAGAAGAACCCCATGATTATTGGTAATTGGAAAATGTACAAAACTGTAGGCGAAGCGCTGCGTTTTGTGCAAACTCTAGCACCTCTTGTTGAGAAGAGTCAAGCTCAGGTTGGGCTTGCGGTTCCCTTCACCGTCCTCTATCCTCTCTCTCATTTGCTACGGGAGATGGAGGTTTCGATCAAGGTCGGAGCTCAGAATATGAGTGATAATGCAGAGGGCGCTTTTACAGGAGAAATCTCAGGAAGAATGCTTGTCGATTCGGGGGCGCAGTTTGTGCTGATTGGTCACTCAGAAAGACGTCACATTTTCCATGAGAGCAATCCCTTTATCAATCGAAAAGTGCGTCTTGCTTTACAAGAAGAGCTCCCTGTGATTCTCTGCATAGGAGAGACATTGGCAGAACGCGAAAAAGGGGCGGTAGAGAGTGTGTTGACAAAGCAGATTCTAGAGAGTCTAGAGGGAGTGGACAACCTTGCATTAATCACTCTCGCTTATGAGCCTGTCTGGGCGATTGGCACGGGAAAGGTAGCGCACCCAGATGATGCGCAAAAGGTACATCATTTTTGCCGCAAAACGATCGCTAATAAGTGGGGAGATAAAGCGGCAAACGGTATGGTGATCCAATATGGCGGATCTGTCAAACCAGAGAATGCGAGCAAGATTTTGGCAGAAGAAGATGTCGACGGATTGCTTGTAGGAGGTGCCTCTCTTTCTCCAGATTCATTTAGCCAAATTATTAACAGTTATAAGGATTAGGATATGACCGTACTTTATTATCTTGCTCTTTTTCTCTTTCTTTTTGCTTCGCTGATTCTGTGTTTTGTGATCTTGATTCAGGAGAGCAAGTCATCGGGATTGGGAGCCTCATTTGGAGGGGATTCAGGTGACTCTCTCTTCGGAGCTTCTACTCCAGAAATCTTGAAAAAGATCACAGGGTGGCTCGCGGTAGTTTTTTTAGGCGGTTGCGTGCTTCTCTCTTTTTGGACAGGGGCGATAGGTCGTATTAAAGAGAAGAAATCTGTCCAAACAGAGGTTATTGAGCAGTGAAGTATCAATTGCGTTATTTTGGAGACCCAGTCTTACGACAGAAAGCTGCCCCAGTCGAAGAGATCACAGATGAGATCCGTGAACTTGTTCAAGAGATGATCGTCATTATGAAAGAGTCTGATGGGATTGGGATCGCCGCACCTCAAGTAGGTGTTCTCAAACGTCTTTTTGTTTCCATATGCTATGATGAGAAGGAGGGGCAGCTCATCTATGGTGCACCTTACGTCTACATTAACCCAAAGCTCACTAATCCCAGCGAGACCATGGTGGAGATGAATGAAGGGTGTCTCTCGATTCCGAAGATATCAGCTGCTGTGTTGCGTCCTCTCTCAGTTGAAGTAGAGGCGATGGATCTAGAAGGAAATATTTTCCGTAAAGAGTGCTACGGCTATTTTGCTCGTCACATCATGCACGAAAATGATCATCTCAACGGTGTTCTTTATATCGACCGCATCAAAGGAAAGCGGCGCACTGCTCTTGAGCCTGAACTAAGGCGCATCAAACAGCAGTACTGCAAAAAGTAGAAATCCAAATGGTGTAAAAATATCTGGTTGAATTTAAAGCTCTTGTGCGTTATCATGCCATCAGTTTTAACAAAGGAGATATATGTCAACTGTTTGTATGGGGTGTTTTTCTGAAGTCGATTTGGCTCCAGGAGGGAAGATGTATAGATGTTCTTACGATTGCTCTGGAAAGAAGGGAGAGAAGGATGTGCACCAATTAGGTATACAAGTATTGCTTAAGGTCGATGCTGCTAAAAGGCGTGACACATATCTTTCGGTTGACATAGATACGGGGAGTGTTATTTTTCTGCCTACAATGCATATACGCACTCGTGCTCCTGACTATTGTCCAGAGGAGCCCGATTATCGCGATTCAGCATGGGAAAAAGATGGGAGAAGTGGCACAATAACGAAAGCGGAGAGGCACGGAGCGATTCACCACGGTCTTGCCAAAGTACAACAGGGAGAGTTGCTTGTACAGGTATACTCAGTGGAACGGCTACGGGCCACACATTTCATTGTGCGGTGTGCTTAGGGAGAGAGGCTTATTCCCTCTCCTTGCAGCTCTTGGTATAGATCTCCCCAGGAGCATTTTTTTGCCGAACGGAACGCCTCTTTTGTTCGTTTAGAGATGGTTCGCTTTTCAATGCCCTTATCAGTACAGAGAGTGAGATTGATGTGTCCTTTTCTTTTTTGTGGAGTATGGAGAATGCGGGTCCCAAGAGCAGGCAGCTTTTCTTTTGTAAGGATGCAGTAGGCAAACTTCTCCTCTTCATACGTTAGGCTAGCCTCTTTGAGACGGCGGTGTAAAGCGCTTCTTTCGACTTTGACAGAGAAGTGGCACCAGTGTGGTTTTTGAAGAGGACAGGCCTGCGAATGGGGACAAGGGGCATGTACGCTTCCACCTAGCTGAATGATTCTCTCTCTTCCTTCTAACATGGAGGCTGTACCAACGGGTGTCCCTGGCTCAATCACGACCAATGCTATCTTAGTCCTCTCCCACAATAGCTCTAGCAAATCGCAGCGTTGTCTTGCGGGAATCTCTCCTAATGAATAACTTAAAAGCACGATATCATGTGGTTGATCGGGAAGGTTTTCGGTCCAGCTGCCTCGACTGTGCAATTTTTTCCCGATTTCTATAAATTCTGGGTCATGTTCTACGTGTGTAATATGTTCTATATCAGTCCCATAAGAAGATGTGCCGGGGCCTGCGCCAAAATCTAGCAGAGAGTCTCCTTTGGGGACTTCTTGGAAGATGCGTTGCATAACAGCCAGAGTGGCGGGAAGACGGACAGCTAGATAGGCTATTTTTGCGGCATAGTTAAGGCGCCATTTCCCAGTGAGGTAATTTTCAGTGAGTTGAAAGCATGCCTCTTTTAGTTCAGTTAACGGAATTTCTTGTAGAAAGGGGTCGATAGGGATCATGCAGGACGACTATACCCCCTTACCTGGTTTAACTGCTAGATAACAAGATTATTTTTACGTTACAATAGAGGGATGACGTTAAAAGAGCGGGAAAAAAGTTTCGACGAGCGTGCCGAGTCTTTGCTAGAGATAGGGATAGCTCTTTCTACGGAACCTGATCTGACAAATTTGCTTGAGATGATCGTGGAAAACGCCAAAGAGTTGACAGGAGCAGACGGAGGAACTCTTTATACATTAGAAAATCAGCATCTTAGATTTGAGATTCTCCGTACAGACTCTCTAAATTATTGTCTTGGAGGAAAAAAGGGGGCACCCATCCCGTTTGCCGAGATCCCTCTTTTCCTAGAAGATGGTCAGCCGAACATGCGGCAGATCGTCACCTCTACTGTACATCGCAAAAGGTTATTCAATATTGCGGATGCCTATTCTCGTCAGGAGTTTGATTTTAGCCGTACCCGTGAGTTTGATGAAGGTACGGGATATCATACGAAAGCCGTACTCACTATCCCTATCATGGATCATGAGGGTGAGGTTGTTTCTGTTCTGCAATTGATCAACCCTCTACATCCTGTGACGGGCGACATAGTCCCCTTTGATGGGGATGATGAGCAATTAGCGAGATCACTCGCCTCTTTGGCAGGTGTTGCTTTATCTAACCGTAGGATGATCAGTGATTTGCGTGTATTATTCCATAGTTTTATCCGCTCTATTGCTGCAGCTGTCGATGAGAAATCTCCAACGACCTATGGGCATGAGGAGCGTGTCCCAGAACTAGCGGAAATGTTGGCCCGGGCTGTAGATAATTGCGACCAGGGTCCTTTGAAAGATGTTCATTTTAGTTCGGAACAGCTTGAAGAGTTAAAGGTAGCCTCACTTCTGCATGACTGTGGAAAAATCACAACTCCTATCCATATTGTCGACAAGAAAATGAAGTTGGAGACCGTATTTGATCGTATTGCTCTTGTAGAAACTCGTATCACGTTGGCTGCAAAAGATTTGGAGATCAATCGGCTGAAAAAAGAGATAGGAGAAGAGGAGTTTAACAGAAAAAATCAAGAGCTGGAGGAGTATCGCACTTTTATACAAGGATGTAATGAGCAGAAAGTCAAAATAGATGATCAGGCGCTCGCGACATTGGACAAACTGCAAGAGGTGGGAATCATCACGGAAGAAGAGAAAAAGAATCTTGCTGTCGTGCGGGGAAACCTGACGGTAGAGGAAAAGGAGGTTATCAAACGTCACGTTGTGATGACCTACAAAATGCTCCATGAAATCCCTTTCCCTAAACATTTACGTCGCGTACCGGAAATCGCTGCCTCGCATCATGAACGCGTCGATGGAAAGGGGTATCCGCGCGGTTTAAAAGGGGAGGAGATTCCGTTGCGAGCGCGGATATTGACTATCGCAGATGTGTTTGAAGCTCTTTCTGCCCCCGATCGTCCTTATAAAATGACATGGCTACTCTCTAAAGTATTGAGAGTGATGCGAGAGATGTGTAATGATGGGTACTTCGATCGCAATGTATTTGATGTTTTCATCAACCAAAAAGTCTATTTGCAGTATGCTCGAGAATATCTTTCTTCTGAGCAAATAGATGTCGACTAAGTGCACACTTTGTGATCTCCCTCTTCCGAAAAGTCCCATTGTACACGAAAAAGCTCTCTTCTGCTGCAGTGGCTGCGCTACCGTCCACCAAATTCTAGCTCACCAAAAGGCCGACTTCTCGCATCCTCTATATCAAGAGGCGGTTAAAGCTGGGATGCTTTCTAATCCTGATCTCATTGAAAAGGTAAAAGAGAAGATGGCAAACACAAAACAGCTCCATCTCGTGATTGAGGGGATGTGGTGTCCCGCTTGCGCGACAGCTATCAGATGGCTCCTCTTACGACAAAAAGGCGTGAACAGTGCCTTTGTGGACTATGCGACCGATATGGCCTTGATTGAATATGATCCTTGTCAGTGTGGAGCAGAAGATATTAGGAGTTTCATCAGACGCATCGGGTATTCTCCTGCATCTATTTTGGACCCACAAACAAAGGGCACTCTCTCTCTTTGGATTCGGTTCTCCTTTTCTCTCTTTGCTTTGTTAAATCTGATGATGTTTGCTTACCCTCTCTACCTAGGAACCTATTTAGAAGGGTATGAGAAGGCTTTGGGCTGGCTCTCTTTTTCGTTAGCAGTGCCGTTAATCACATATGGCGCTCTCCCTTTCTGGCGCCGTTTTGTGGTGAGCCTTAGAGTCAAACGATTCGGCATGGAGACATTAGTACTACTGGGGATGAGCTCTGCTTTTGTCTATTCTCTATCATGCTTATTAAAAGGCGATTATGCTCGTCTCTATTTTGATTCTATGGCGATGGTTTTGGTGTCGGTATTATTAGGAAAAATTTTGGAGAAGAAAGCCAAATTTTCTGCGAAGGAGGTTCTTTTTCGCGTCACGCGAACACTACCTAAAAGAGGTAGAAGGCGATCAGGAGAGGGGTTTGCTTGGGTGCCTTTAAAGGAGATTCAGCAGGGGGATATATTGTCCGTGCGTCTAGGAGAAAAGGTGGTGCTTGATGGGGAGGTGATCGACGGAGAGGGATATTGTGATGAGGCGGTGATGACGGGGGAGCCGCGTCTTTGTGCTAAACGTCCCTCTAGTCGCGTTGTAGGTGGGAGTTTGGTGCGCAGAGGGAGCTTTCTATTCCGCGTCACAGCTACCTATGAAGAGTCTCTTCTCTCAAAACTGCTCTACTATATCGAGAGAGATTTGGAAAATCCCCCTTATGCACAACCCTTCGATCGGATTGTGCCTATTTTTGTTCCTCTAGTGGTACTCTTAGCACTATTTTCTGGCACCTCCGCTTTGGCCGTTTTGTTGATTGCGTGTCCTTGTGCTATTGGGATTGCCATTCCCCTTGCAGAATCTATATTGATCCGGAAATGTGCTGAGGAGGGAATATTGGTCCGCAATAGGAGAGCACTTTATACGCTTGCAAAGGATCCCTATTTTGTATTCGATAAGACGGGGACATTAACGGAGGGAAATTACAC
>JBJXGG010000041.1:0-13212 GCA_046153495.1 Chlamydiales bacterium | reverse complement strand
CAATCAGAGAGTATCAATCTCAATTTAATCGGCTATACCCTTTATCAGCAATAAAGTTAAAAATTAGAGCCGTATAATGTAGCATCTTTAGATGCCATGAATTTGTATCTTTATTTTTTGCGCATGGTATTAATCGACTACTTGGAAGTCTCGGATGAGGAGTTGGATGCTGCTTTTATTGTGAAAGCGGTTGATTTGAGGAGTATAGGCTATGCGCAGTAGTAAATTTTTTTTGCATATCTGGTTCCGGCGCTCTGCCATGCCAAACGCGATGCCTTCGAGCATCCGGTCATCCTGTTCTAGATAGAGTTTGAGGTGGGCTCCTCCAATTACTTTGGGCACCCATGTCTGGCGCGCTTCGCAATAGAGAAGGGGAGGGGTGTTTTCGTTGCCGTAGGGCTCAAAGAGTTCAAGAGAGGCTAATAGGTCGTAGTTAAGGTCTCTAAAGTCCGTTTTGGCATCGATCCGGAGTTTAGAGATGATATCCTGTTCCTTTAACGATGAGTTTGCTGCGTGGATAAATCGTTTGGTAAATTTAGCTATGTTGCCCTCTTTGATCGTGAGGCCTGCCGCAAAATCGTGTCCGCCGTAGTTAATAAAGAGATCGGCCGATTTCTTGAGAACGGGAAGTAGAGGGAATTCTCGGATCGTCCGGATCGACCCTTTACCTACTCCATTATCGATAGCGATGATGACGGTAGGGCGGTTATAGATTTTTGCGATGCGAGCGGAAATGATCGGAATCACTCCTGGATGCCAGTTGTGGGAGCTAAGAATAATTGCTTTTTCTTCCAACACTTCGGAGTGTGCCCTGAGATATTTTTCAATGTCCAAAGAGACAGCCTGCTCAATTTTCTGTCTCTCAATATTAAAGAGATCGAGCTCCTTTGCTAGTATTTCCGCAGTTTTTTCGTTCCGTACAAGAAGGAGTTCCACTCCTTTCCGCGGGTCTGCCACTCGCCCTAAACTATTCATGCGTGGGGCGATTTTTGAGGCGATATCGACTGTATTTACTTCGCTTTTCTCCACTCCACAAACGGAGAAGAGCTTCAGCAACCCCATGCGACGCGTCCTCTGAAGTTGTTTGAGACCATAGCGTACCATGATTCGATTCTCTCCGTGCAATACGCCCATGTCGGCGATGGTGCCGAGGGCAACGAGGTCAAGGTACACTTTTAGGTCAATTTTCTTAGACGTGATCTCTTTGCGAGAGACGAGAAAGTTGGTGATGGCATGCGCGAGCTTGAATGCTACCCCCACTCCGGTTAAATCACGATTGGGGTAGGTCTGCTGGTGCAGCTTAGGGTTCAGCGTTGCGATACAGTTCGGGATCTTATCCGTCGGTTCATGGTGATCTGTGACGATTACATCGACAAGATTCTCCGCAACTTTTTGGATTTCCCGCGCTGCAGTGATACCGCAGTCGACTGTAATCATTAGTGTACAATTCTCTTCTTTGGCATAAGCAAGAGCGTCTACAAAAATTTCACTTCTCTGCAGATTATGGTTGGGAATGTAATATTTTACGGCACCGCCTAGCTTGCGTAAAAATTCTGTTAACAACACGGTGCCCGTCATTCCATCGACATCGTTATCTCCATAGATGAGCACTCCTTCCCCCCGTTCCAAAGCGCGGTGGATACGGCGCACGGCTTTGGTCATATCTAAAAAGAGTTTGGGGTCATGAAGGTCAGGCAATTTGGAGTAGAGATAGCGGTTTATTTGCTCTAGTGAATCGAAATTGCGCGAAGCGAGAATCTGGGCTGTTATCGGGTGGATTGCAAACTCTTGGATGATCTCCTCGATCCATTGGGGATCGGTCTCGGGATAAACCCAAATCGGTTCCAGAGTAGGCGATGTTAAATCCACATGTTCTCTTTAGTATAAAGTTTCCCTAGCCTGCATCATAGCAAGCGAGCATTCCATGCGCCAGGATAATCACATAATCTCTAAATTTTTTTAGAAGATTCTACGGGATTATTTCTAGTCTCTTCACGTTTATGAAAATAGAGCAAAATAGGTGCTGCTACAAAGAGTGAGGAGAATGTTCCAACAGCGATTCCGATCGTCATGATCAACGAAAAGTTGAAAATAGACTTTCCTCCGAAGATCACAAGCGCCAAGAGAACAGCAACGGTTGTGCCAGAGGTCATTACTGTCCGGCTTAGGGTAGCATTGAGTGCGTGATTCACGATCTGCGCGAAAGTTAATTTACGCAGAACTTTCAAATCTTCTCGGATTCGATCAAAAATAATGATGGTATCATTGAGAGAGTATCCTACAATCGTCATGAGCGCGGCGATCACCTGTAGATCGATTTGAATACTGCTAAATAGAACATGCAATAGAGCCAACAATCCGACTGTGATCAAGATGTCGTGTGCGATAGCGATCGTCGCAGAGATCGCATATTTGAACTCGAATCGGAAGGTAATGTAGATCAGAATGCCGACCAAAGCGAGAGCGAGACCGAGCAACGCCTGATTTCTCATCGTTTCGGAAAGCTGGCCACTCATCTCTGTCCAGTGCAAGTTTAGATCATTAAGAGAGGCGGGGTTTATGTTGAGACCTTCTGCTTCGAGAGCTTGCACAATCCAGAGAATACGTGGATAATTTTGGTAGGCAAAAAGCGCCTCTTGAGGAGTTGTTTTCTCATCGATGAGATAGTAAGGATTTCCAGGCTGCTCCATGCCCATTCCTAGCTGAATGCGCAGTTGATTAGGACGGTTCAGTTCTTGCACCTGGAAATCATTTACCGAAGCTCCCGCTTTTGCAAGAGCCTCTTGTGTACGTAAACGATATGCTACTTCCCCTGGTTGTTCCTCTAAATCGAGGGTGAGAGCGTAGCCTCCGGTGAAGTCCATGCCGAAGATGGTCCCTTTCTCTTTTACAAGGAAAAAGCCTCCGATCAACATGACTACGAGAGAGGAGACAATTGCAATGCGCGCCCACTTCAAGAAGTTTATTTTGGTCTCTTTAAAAAGATGGACCATTTTTAACTCTTTGTGTTTTGGATTCTGCACCCAACCAGCAAAGAAGAAGCGTGTCATAAACAGCGCTGTGAACATCGACGAGAGAATACCGATGATCAAGGTAAGAGCAAGTCCCTTTACTGGACCGGCATCGAAGTTAAGGAGGATAAGAGCGGCTAAAATTGTCGTCAAGTTAGAGTCGACAATCGCACTGAAGGCTTTGCGGTAGCCCGCTGCGACAGCAGAGGGGAGACGACCTGAGAGGGAGAATTCTTCACGAATTCTCTCAAACACAAGGACGTTCGCATCAACTGACATACCGATGGCCAAAATCACACCGGCAATCCCAGGAAGTGTAAGGGCAGCGCCGAGGTTCTGCAAGACACCCCAGATGATAAGGAGGTTGAAAAGGACAGCTATGCAGGCAATAATCCCGCTGAAGCGATAGACAGAGCACATGATGGTGGCCATGAACACTAAACCGAGAACGGCGGCTAAGATTCCCTGGGAGCGTTGCTCTTTTCCTAAGTCTGGGCTCACATTCTCTTCAGAGAGGATGTGCGGGGTGAAACTCAAAGAACCTGCTTTTAAATCGGCAACCAACTGATTGACTTCTCTTTGGGTGAAGTGGCCAGTAATCCGCGCGCTGTCACGCAGAGCAGAATTGAGTGTGGGTGCACTGATGACAGAGCCATTCAATATGACGGCCATTCTCCAGCCACGACCTTGGGAAAAACTCTCTTTCGGCGTGCCGGCTATTCTCTCTTCGGAGAACTGGGAAGTCCAATTGTAGAACTCGTCACGAGGATTCATTTTTGTCCCTACCCGGTTTACATAGGAGCTTTTCACACTAAAGTGGAGAGAGTTCCCCTCTTTGGGGTCGTATCCTGCTTGTACATCTGTCAAGTTAGATCCCTCTAGCGCATAGTTGCGGAATACGATCAAAAGAGGATAGGTCTGGCCTTGCCAATCGGTATAGTCGCTACCGCGGAACAGAGTGACCGCAGAGATGGTGTCATTAAAAGCGCTAGAGCGGGGAGCCGATTTGGGCCCCGCAAAACGAAGACCATTTTCATACAGCAGACGGGCGTGACTCGTGTAGGGATTGAATTCATCCGGTTGATCAGGATTCCCTCCTAAATGTTGCCAAGCAATCTCGTTGATGCTCTCAGGGTCTGTGCGATTGGTAATGACGGCTTCATTCCACACCTCCTCGAGGAAAGTATTTACTGCTTCGGAGAGGAGCGGATTAGTAGATGTAAACTTCTCATTTACCACATTGAAGTACATTGCAGAGGCTTGGATCAGCTCTGCAGCAGAAAGCGCCTGTGATCCAGGAAAATCGAGAACGATGTTTGACCCTTCAGTACGGATCCCTACTTCTGATACACCCAATCGGTTGACTCGAGTATACAACTCGTTGACGGCTTGTTTAAGGTCGTTTTCATCTGAGATAGTCTGATTATTCTGATCTTTGAGACCAATGCGTACTGTTTTTCCTCCGGAAAGATCTAGACCCCAATTCAGAATTTTACGCTCATCACCGCGGAAGTACTTGATGGTGCTCAGCTTCAAATTGCTGAGTAAGACATTTTTTGTGGGTTTGGGCACATCGTATTTCGCCACCGAGTCGACAGCGACGCGTGCTTGCCGATACTCATCTTGCCATTTTACCAAATCTTCCTGCACTCGGGTGTCAATCTTATTATGAGTGAGGATACGCTCTTCCACGTTCGTGAATTCTAAAAGAGCATGTCTCTTATTCCCTTTCACTACGAAAGCTTCTCTAGTCGCGGCTAATAGATAAGAGTAATAGTCGTCCATCTCGAAGATGTAGTCGTCTCGGTACGTGGCTGGCAGGCCCGACTGCTCTCCTGCATAGCCAATAAAGCCATTTGCGCGCATGAGTTGTTGTAAGGAGAGAAGCTCTTTTTCGTAGGCTCTCTTCGCAGGACTATCTGGTAGATCGAGATATTTTTGTCGAACAGAGGCCATGCCGCGTGCTATGACGTAAAGGGAGCCGGAACGAAATCCCTCTTGGCGTATCTCTTCCATCGCTGGTGCATAGATCACTAGACCCAACTTGGGATTCGTCTCTTTGTATTGCTCAAAGGTGTAGATGGGATAGTTCGTACTCCCGAGCTCGCCCTCCGGTTTTTGCCAGCTGTAAACCAACATATTCTTCAAAGTCTCGCCCTGCAAACGTGCAATCTCGCCCAAATCCATCACAAGAAGGCTGGAGCTGTTTGTTAAGGTGTTGAGAGTGACAGCAAAATTGGTCAAAGAGGGAGCAATCGTCTCGTCAGATTGACGAGCCACCATCGCTATCTCATTAAATAAAAGTTGGTTGAGTTTTTCTGCTCTCAACGCGCTCAATTCACTTTGCATATCTTTAGAGCGCAGCTGCACCACATCACTGTGGAGGATCATTTCTATGCGATCTCTATTCCAATCGATCTCGATGCTGCTGATAAAGGGGTTGCGATTGCCCAAATTCAATACCTGGACTTTGGAGGCAGGGATGGGGGTATTTTTTAATGTCGCTACAATTTCGTCTTGGGTGAGAGGAGGCAGACCTTGCTCAAAGAGTTTGTTATTGCGCCGAACAATAGAGAGGGCAGAGTCAACCATACTCTTTTGGTTCTGCAAAACTTCGAGACGTTGTTGCTGAACGGAGTCAAGAAATCCACCCTCTTCTGCTAACTGGTGCTGCTGCTCTTTCAATTTACTCAAGCGTGATCCGAGGGTCTGGCTTGCTTTCTCCAATCGACCAACAAATTGATGGATCAAAGAGGCGTGATTTGTTCCAAATGCAGCTTGGCTGAAGCTGGCAAAATAGCGCTCTGCGATCGGGCTGTGATCTCCAAAAACATTTTCATATTCTACAATGTTGCGAGCAAGACGGACGACGGCCTCATTCTCATCTTCTCTCCCCTGCATCGATTCAGACAAGATGCGAGCAGGCTCACTCACTCCACCAAAACCGAGGGCTATAGAGGAAACTCTGTCAAAGACGAGTTGACGGTAGGGTGGCGAGAGCTCTCCCTTAGCATCTTCTTTAGAAACGTATTGGAAATACGTATGGAGGTTCTCAGGGTTCAGATGCACTCCCACCTTTCTGCGGACTACTACTGTTGTATTTTCACTATCCAAAGTGCTCGCGTCAGGAGAGAGTTGCGCCGGCACAAAGGAGATCAAGGCTCCCGCGCGATGGAGTGTATGGGCAAAACGGGCGGCGTGCTCAGGTTTCTTGAAAACTACTTTGGCAAGACCAGGATCGTCTTGATCGATAAAAATTTCTACAGGCTTTAGTCCTAAATTTTTAGATTGTGCCTTCAACCAAGAGAGTGTGAAAGTCTCCAGTCCATTGACTCGCTGAGCAATTTCCCAAGCGATCTTTTCGGCCTTTTTCTCATTAATAGGACTCTTCAGAGGCTTCGAATAGAAAAAAATTGTAGGCAGTATGTTATAGATTGTTAGGAGAATAACTGCAAATATCAGATAAAACTGCCAACGCTTCCGATTTTCCATAGTAAGTAACCCTTCTAGAAATATGAATTCCGGGAGGATATCATTCTCTCTATTGAAAGTCAAATATCGCTTAGTGTATCCTGCAACCAACAATCAAAAATAGTAGTAAATATTAAAATGGTTGCGACCGCATTACATAAACAAGCGCAGACAACGCATTTCACTGAAGAGGAGCTCTCTCTTTTGGATCAGGGGGTTTCCCCCCGGCATGTGGCGATCATTATGGATGGGAATCGGCGGTGGGCTAGACGAAACAATCCTCTTAAAATCTCTTCTCATCTCAAAGGGCATGCGCAAGGTGCAGAGACATTTTCCCTTATTGTGGAAGCCGCAATTGAGCTAGGAATACAAGAATTAACAGCCTATGCTTTTTCTACAGAGAATTGGAACCGCTCTCCGTTAGAGATCAAGGTTTTGCATAAGATATTGGAGAGTCATCTGCAGAAAAATCGCGAAAAGATGAAAAAAAACGGAGTCTGTTTTCAGGTGATCGGGGATATCACCCCCTTTCCCGCTGCGGTAAAACGAGAAATCAAAAGGGTTGTAATAGAGACGAGGGATAACACGAAACTACAACTTACGTTAGCGCTGAATTATGGAGCGCGTGATGAAATTTGTCGTGCGATGCGAAAAATTGCCCAGCAAAAGATAGCGCCCGACGAGATCACAGAAGAGGTAGTAGCAGCGCATTTAGATACAGCCGCACTCTCTGATCCCGATCTGCTCATTCGCACTTCTGGGGAGATGCGCATCAGCAATTTTCTATTATGGCAGTTAGCTTACGCAGAGGTATATGTGACAAAGACGTTATGGCCCGATTTCACTCCACATGATTTGCTAAAAGCAGTGTTGGAGTTCCAAAATAGGGAGAGACGGCTAGGCATATGAATAAGAAAACCAGTGATTTACGTTACAGAACTATTATACACACTCTGAGTACGGTGTTGCTCGCCTTTTTTCTTTTTGCGGCTGAGTATCAATCTTTACGTTGGGTTTTTGCCGCTGCGGTGGGTTCTATTGCTGGGATTACTCTTTGGGAATATTATCAGTTGGTTCGACAAAAGGGATTTTCTCCTGCTCATACTTTAGGAATCATTGCCTCTATACTTTATGTTTTTGCGATCTTTTTTAAGACACAAGGGCCTCACCCTTATTGGGAATCTATGTGGCAAAAGGCGCCTGAGATGGTATTGGGGATCGCGTTTTTTGCCTGTTTTGTCTGTTATGGTTGTACGGGTAAAGAGCCTATTGTCAATATTGCCACCACATTTTTAGGGATTGTCTACATAGCGGTTCCTTTGGGGCTGATATTACGTATTATGTACTTTTTCAACTTTGGGGGTACGCCTGATCCTTATTTCCAAGGAAGTTGGTGGGTGGTCTATCTGATAGCGGTGACTAAGATGGCCGATATGGGTGGCTATTTTGTGGGCCGCTTTTTCGGAAAACGGAAGCTGGCTTTCAAAATTAGCCCGAACAAAACTCTTGAGGGGGCATTGGGGGGATTGATTTCTTCTTTGTGTGTCAGTCTTGTTATCTGCTATTTAGGAAAACGGTTTGGCCATGTCTTTCTCGGTTTCTCCTATCTCTCTTCTATCTGGCTTGGTATCCTTATAGGAATATTGGGGCAAATGGGCGATCTAGCAGAATCCATGTTGAAAAGGGATGCTGATGTGAAGGATAGTAACTCGATTCCTGGAGTAGGGGGAGTATTGGATACGGTAGATTCTATTCTATTTACCTCTCCCCTTGTCTATTTTTTCTTAAGGGTTTTGTACACATGATCATAACGATTGATGGCCCAGCGGGAACAGGAAAGACCACCATTGCACGGAACTTAGCGCGGCGGATCGGCTATAATTATTTCGACACAGGCGCTCTCTATCGCTCGATCACCTATTTAGTTCTCAAGGGGGAGAGAGAGCTCGCGGATATTTTGCTCGATTTTCGATTGTCGATGGAAAAAAGGGGAGAGGAGATGTGCTATTTTGCCAATGGAGAAGATGTGACCGAGAAAATTCGCTCGAAAGAGGTCACTGCTAAAGTCTCCGAGATCTCAGCTCATCCGCAGGTACGCGAGGCCCTCATTTCTGTCCAAAGAGAGTTTGCCCAAAACAACAATGCCGTGTTTGAGGGGAGGGATTTGGGAACAGTTGTTTTCCCAAAAGCGGACTTGAAGATTTTCCTAACAGCGAGAGCCGCTGTCCGTGCCCAAAGGCGCTATCTCGAATTGCGACAAAAAAAAGAGATCGTTTCTGAAGAGGAAGTTTTTGCTCAGCTCACGCAGCGTGATCATCTCGACTCGACTAGAGAGATCGCCCCTCTCAAACAGGCAGAGGATGCGATTAAAATAGATACATCTGATCTTACCATCGATCAAGTAGTAGAACAGATTCAATCCGAGATCCCTAAGGTCAGATGATAATACGTTTTTTCGCATGGTTTTTTTCCATGGTTTTTTTCAAGGTCTGCTACGGACACCGCATCTACGGAAAAAAGCATTTTGCTAAAGGAGCGGCGATTATTGCGTGTAATCACGCCTCTTTTTTTGATCCCCCTCTCATAGGGGCTTCTCTGTATCCGCAGATTCCCTTTTTTCTAGCTCGTGACACTCTTTTCAAAAAACCTATTTTCAGTTTTTTCTTGGGCCGTTTCCGCGCGCTACCTGTCAAAAGGGGAAAAGAGAATGCAGCCATCTTTCGTATGGTCCTTGATACCGTAAAGAGGGGCAAAAAAGTGACTCTTTTCCCAGAAGGAACACGCACTCCTACTGGAAAGCTGTTGCCAGCGCAGCCCGGGATAGGATTGATGGTGATGCGCGCCGGGTGCAGAGTGATACCGATGTATGTCGCTGGCTCTTACGATATTTGGAATTGCCACGCACAAAAGCCGAGATATCGAGGGAAAATCGCACTTGTGATCGGCCGTTCCATGGAGTTTACCCAATTAAAGGGGGATAAGAGAGAGGTCCAACAGCAGATCTCAGATCGAATAATGGAGAAAATTGCACAGCTGGAGCAGTGGTATTTAGCAGGTGCCAAAGGAGAAATACCATGAGTGCGTTGATTGCTATCGTCGAAGAGAAGTTAAAGCAAGCTTTAGAGCGGGAAGGGTTTTCGGGTGCTGTGGAGGTCACGCCAGCAACAAACGAAAAATTTGGACATTATCAATGCAACAGCGCAATGAAATTGGCCCGGGAAGCCAAAAAATCTCCCCGAGATATTGCCATGGCGCTTGCGAAATGGCTGGATGATCCGATGTTTGCTAAAGTAGAGGTGGCGGGGCCTGGATTTATCAATCTTACTTTGGCACCTCAATTTCTTTCAGAAATTCTCAATGTCACGGTGCGCGATGTTCGTCTCAATATTCCTCTGCCGAAACATAAGAAGCGGATTATTGTCGAGTTTTCTTCTCCCAATATTGCAAAAGAGATGCATGTTGGGCATCTGCGCTCTACAATCATAGGCGATTGTTTGGCTCGATTGTTTGAATTTTTAGGGCACGATGTGAGCCGCTTGAATCATGTAGGGGACTGGGGCACTGCATTTGGCATGTTGATTGCCTATATCCGTGAGGAGAAGTGGGAGGAGTTAGAGAGCGCTGATCTCACACTTCTGATGGAGTGGTACAGAGCTTCTAAGAAGCGTTTCGATGAAGAGGAAGATTTTAAAGAAAGAGCGCGAGCCGCTGTTGTAGAATTACAGGGAGGCGGAAAAGAGGCTTTAAAGGCGTGGGCGTTGATATGTGATATATCACGCAAAGCTTTCCAAAAGGTGTATGATATCTTAGATATCAAGCTAGAAGAGCGAGGTGAGTCTTTTTATAATCCCGAGTTGCCAAAAATAGTAGCTGACCTAGAAAAAAAAGGGTTAATTACTGTCTCAGAGGGGGCAAAATGTGTTTTCCATGAAGGATTTTGCATTCCTCTTATGGTGCAGAAGTCAGATGGCGGCTACAACTATGATACCACAGATATGGCCGCTCTTGTGCACCGTGTGCATGAGGAGAAAGCGGATCGTATTATAGTTGTCGTGGATGCCGGGCAGACGCTTCACTTTGAGCTCATTAAAAAGACAGGCGAGAAGGCAGGCTATTTTGATCCGAAAAAAGTCCGTTTTGACCATGTCTCTTTCGGTGTGGTGCTGGGGGAGGATGGGAAAAAATTCAAAACGCGTTCAGGCGAGGTGGTTAGACTGATCGATCTTCTTGATACCGCAGTTGAAAAAGCGCAAGCTCTCTTGGAAGAGAGAGGAGGAGAGTTTGACAAAAAACTCCCCCACATCTTAGGCATCGATGCGGTGAAATATGCCGATCTCTCCTCAAATCGTACTAGCGACTATGTTTTCAGCTTTGATAGAATGCTTCGTTTTGAGGGGAATACAGCGGCTTTTATTCTCTATTCTTATGTCCGGGTAGCCGGAATTAAGAGAAAAGTGGGTACCTATGATCTCAATCAGGCCAAAATTGTGCTAGAACACCCCTCCGAAATTGAGCTAGGGCTTACCTTACTACGTTTCCACGAAACGCTCAAGAGTTTGGAAGAAGAGCTCCTTCCTCACCTCCTTACAGAGTATCTCTACACTCTGGCGACGAAATTCAACCTCTTTTTCCGTGATTGCCGCGTGGAGAGAGATCCCCACCAAGATCGGCGATTGCTCCTATGTGAGTGTGTTGCTCGTACAATGGAACAAGGGTTACATATCTTAGGCTTGCACACAGTTGACCGTATGTAATAATACCATTTATCAGAAATAAAGTTAAAGAGTTGGGTTGTTCTCCCTCATCCTCAGAAAACTCCTCTGATTACGAGGAAGAACAACCCAAAACTCAGGTTATTACAGTTTTATGAGCCAGCCCAGCCTCCTCGCGCATATAGCGGGGAAGCGCATACCCTGAGAGTCGCTTTGCTAACTCTGCCATTATGGCAAGACCCCGCTCCTCAGACACTTCAAAGTGTGACGCCCCCTCAACTTTATCGAGTTGATGGAGGTAGTAGGGAATAATCCCGTTATCAACTAAAGTTTCAAACAGTTCTTGCAGAACTGCAACAGAGTCGTTCACACCGCGCAAAAGAACTGATTGGTTTAGGACCGGTATTCCAAGCCGACGCACTTCCGCGAGTCGCTCTAACACCACCAAATCTAACTCGCGAGCATGATTGATATGTACTACAAACCAAATGCTTAAACGAGTCTCTTGCAGTAGGCGCAAAAAAACGGCGTCAATCCGTTCTGGAATACCTATCGGAAAACGAGTGTGGAAACGAACTCTTCGGATATGAGGAATAGCGGCTAGCTCTTCCAGTAAGTTTTGTAGGCGGTCATTATTTAAAGAAAGGGGATCCCCTCCACTTAAAATGATCTCATTGAGATCACTATCTTCTCGAATTGCTCGCAAATCATATTCAGGCGCGGGATAAGAAAAGTGGCGGCGGAAACAGTAACGGCAATGCATCGCACAAGCACTCGTCGAGATCAAGAGAGCTCGATTTTGATATTTTTTCAAAACCGAAGGCGTGATGCGCGCTTCTTGATCCCCCACAGGATTTTTTACAAACTCCTCACTGTAGATGTTCTCTTGTTCTAAAGGAACAAATTGTCGGAAAAGAGGGTCGTCCAAAGTCCCCTTCTCTATTTTATGCGCTAAACGGCGAGGTAAGGAGAAGGTAAAAGGAGGGCGTTCTATAACTTGTTTACACTGAGTAGGATTTAATTTTAAGAAGGTGCAAAGCTCCCCGATTTGGGTAAAATTCTCCCTCAAGATCTTTCGCCACATAAGCTTAAACGCCTGCTCTCTCTTTTTTGGTTTGTTTTGCAGGTGGCGTAATCTTTGTTATCGGTGTCGTATCAGGAATAGTATGAATTCTTTGGATCTGGGCGCCGAGCGTTTGTAGCTTATCTACAAGGAGTTCATAACCTCTATCTAAAAAGGGCATGCCATTGATAAAGCTCTCCCCTTTAGCAGTTAACGCTGCCATCACGTAGGCAAAGCCTGCTCGTAGATCGGGAATAGTGATCTCTTTACCTACAAGCTGCGTCTTACCACGCACAATGATGCTATGGTGGTAATTTTGCATTGCGTAGCGGCACGGTTTTGCCCCTAAACATTCTTTAAAGGTCTCAATTTCAGCGCCCATCTCTTGCAGCGTCTGTGTATACCCAAATCGGTTATCATAAACGGTTTCATGGATTACAGAGGTGCCTTCGGCCTGTGTTAATAACACGGCATAAGGTTGTTGCCAATCCGTCATAAATCCTGGATGGACATCTGTTTCGATATGGACGCCACCGCGAAGTTTTCCTTGGGAGAAAAATTCAATACCATTCTCCTTCACTTCAAATCCTCCCCCTAACTCGCGGATTTTATTCAGGAAAGTAATCATATGAAGATGTTGCGCTCTTTCGACAAAAACACGTCCTCCGGTCGCAATCGCAGCCATTCCAAAAGAGGCGGCCTCAATTCTGTCAGAGAGAACAGAATGCTCAACTTCGCGAGAGACTAGGTTCCCTTCGATATGAATAGTACGGTTGGTATCCATCGTGATATTGGCGCCCATTTTCTGCAAAAATAGAATAAGGTCCACGATTTCGGGCTCTGACGCTGCATTTTTAATGACAGTATACCCCGCGGCACGTACGCCAGCTAAGATAGAATTTTCTGTCGCGCCAATCGAAGGATAGGGGAGCTCAATCAATCCTCCTCTAAGGCC
>JBJXGG010000029.1:0-4436 GCA_046153495.1 Chlamydiales bacterium | reverse complement strand
AAAAGCGGCAATAATAACGGCTCTTGGTTCTCGTAATAGCTGAGAGGAGATTTCACGCCCTAGGTTACCATCTTTTCTGTCAGAAGAGACACGGGTGGTCACGATACCGGCAGTCAAGGAAATCAGGAGAGAGGGGATTTGTGAAACAAGGCCATCACCAATCGACAAAAGAGTATACACATGCGCCGCTTGTGCCAAAGTCATTTTATGGATGAACACCCCAATCGTCAAACCTCCCACGATGTTCACAAAGGCGATTACCATACCGGCGATAACATCCCCTTTGACGAATTTCATCGCTCCATCCATCGCTCCGTAGAGCTCACTCTCTTTTTGGATTAACGCTCGTTTCTCACGAGCAGCATTGGAGTCGATGACACCTGCGCGTAAATCGGCATCGATCGCCATCTGTTTACCTGGCATCGCATCCAATCGGAATCGAGCAGCCACTTCGGCAACACGTTCAGCACCTTTGGTCACAACGATGAACTGCACAATCGTAATAATAAGAAAGACGACAAAACCGACGATGTAGTTTCCTCCTACCACAAAGTCTCCAAACGCCTGAATAATCTCCCCCGCGTAAGCGTGAAGTAGCACTTGTCTGGTTGTCGCGATGTTAACGCCTAATCGAAAGAGCGTGGTTACCAATAGAAGCGCAGGAAACATCGATAGGTGGATCGCACTTGGAATGTAAAGGGCTGTCATTAAGAGACCGACAGCTGCAGTCAAGTTGAAAGTGATGAGAAGGTCAATTATGCCAGGAGGGACAGGAAGCACGATCATGACCACAACAGCAATGATCCAACCGGCTAAAATCAAATCACTCGCGCGGTTAAGTGCGGATAGAGCCCTATCTCCACCAAAGAGCTGAGAAATTTTACCAAATACACCTTTCACTTCAATCTAGTCCTCTTCTTCTGCATTTCCACTAAATCCCTTACCCTCTTCTGCTCGCAAAGAAGCTACGAAGAGGAGAATTTCTCCTATCGCCTCATAAGTTGATTCGGGGACAAATTTATGTACCTCACCCTCGTCAAGCAATTGGTGTGCCAGGGGGACGTTGCGCATAATGGGGATATCATATTTTTCCGCTAGGCGGATCAACATTTGCGCTCGTACTCCCGAAGCCATTTCAATAATCCAAGGGGCAGCATATTTTTCTGGCTCATAACCAATTGCTACCGCAATATCGTGCGGATTTGTCACAACAGCCTTAGCTCTTCTAATTTGACCACCGCTGTCATCATATGCAATCTCTTGCGCAAGCTGTCGTCTCTTACCTTTGATTTCTGGATTCCCTTCCGTATCTTTGTACTCCTGTTTGACCTCAAATTTCTCCATCTTCATTTCTTTCGCGAAATTATACTTCTGATAGATCAAGTCTACAACAGCAATTACGAGAAAATAAATTCCTATAATGACAACAACTTTATAGATAATCTTTTGGAAAATGACATAACCTAAAACAGGTGACAAGTTTGGCGTTATCACTAGATCCTTAATATGAAGACGAGCAACTAGATAAATCAGAAAGGCCGCGCCAAAGATTTTAAAAATGGATTTCAAGAGTTCAATGAAAGTTTTCATCTTGAACTTCTGTTTTAAATTTTCAACGATATTGAACTTTTTTATATCGGGCTTCATCGCCTCTAACGCAAAGGTAGGGCCGACAACGAGAAATCCGACGATTAATCCCACCACAGATACAGCAACAGCTACTGGGAGCGAGGTGTATAGGATTACGATAATCATTTCTTTGAGGAACCAGGGTGCTGTTTTGGTGACATCGGTAGAGGGAGCAACGGTGAAAATTTGCAGCATAAAGCCGCCTACCTTCTGATAGAGAAAGTTCATCATATACATCGTCACAGCCACTGAGGCGATAAATGTAAGGGCGGAAGGGAAGTCTTGTGATTTTGCGACCTGCCCTTTCTTGCGCGCGTCGCGCAGCTTTTTTGGGGTGGCCTTTTCGGTTTTTTCTGCCATTTAATTAATCCTAGGACAATCTTGCGAAAAAGAACAGAAAAGAGTAGAATCCCACCTCTATGTCTCAGCTAAAATGTGGAATAGTAGGACTACCAAACGTTGGTAAGTCCACTTTGTTTAATGCGTTGACAAGAGCAGGCGCTGCTTCGTCGAACTATCCATTTTGTACGATTGATCCAAATGTGGGTGTTGTCGATGTTTTTGATCCTCGCTTGGGTGTGCTGTCGAATTTATCCCGCAGTGAGAAGATTATCTATGCAACGATGCAATTTGTGGATATTGCGGGTCTTGTGGAAGGGGCTTCAAAAGGGGAGGGATTGGGTAACCAATTCCTGTCGCATATCCGCGAGACTGATGCGATTATACAAGTTGTACGATGCTTTGAGGATGAGGAGATTGTGCATGTAAAGGGAGAAATTCATCCTCTGGATGATATTGAGACGATCAATACAGAATTGAATCTAGCCGATTTGGGTTCCGCCACCAGCATCATTTCCAAATTAGAGAAGCAGGCGAAGGGGAATCGAGATCTTGTGCCTGTGATCGATCTCCTCCGCCGTGTCGTTGTGCATTTAGATGCTGGTCAGGCTGTACGCACACTGCTTCTTACAGATGAGGAGAGAGAGCTTTTGGCCCCTTATCCATTTTTGACGCAAAAGCCTATTCTTTATGTAGCAAATGTGGCTGAGAGAGACCTTCCTTCTATGGAGAACTCCCATGTCGCCCAAGTGCGGGAGTATGCAGAGAATAAGGAGAGTTTTGTTGTTCCTATCTGTGGAAAATTGGAGGCAGAGATTTCGGAGTTAGAGCAGGCTGATGTGCAGGAGTATTTGGAAAGTCTTGGTTTAGAGGAGTCAGGGCTCAATCGTTTGATACACGCTTCCTTTAAGTTATTGGGATTGATTACCTATCTAACCACGGGTGAAAAGGAAACGCGAGCTTGGACAATTCCGCAAGGGACGAATGCAGCCGAGGCAGCAGGTAAAATCCACACCGATATTCAGAAGGGATTTATTCGGGCAGAGGTGGTTGCTTACGACGATATGGTCACGCATAATGGGAGAAATGGTGCTAAGGATGCGGGGAAATTGCGTGCGGAGGGTAGGGATTATATCGTTAAGGATGGCGATGTCATGCTCTTTCTACATTCCTGATATCTTGCTCTATCTGCTCTGTAAGTGCCTCTGCAGAGGCAAATTTTTTCTCCTCTCTCATAAAACGGACTAGCTCGACATCCAAAAGAACTCCATACAAATCCTTTTCATAATCCAGAAGGTGCACCTCTAACATCCCCTCCTTTTTTTCTCCAAAGGTGGGAGCAATGCCAATATTTGCAATGCCCCGATTTTTTCCGACACGTACTTCGTATACGCCGCTTCGAGGTAAGGCCATTTTTGGCAACAAGATATTGGCTGTGGGAAACCCAAGCTTCTTACCCCGCCCGTTCCCTTGGATGACTCTTCCTTGGATGGAGTAGGGACGGCCGAGCAGGGGAATGATATCTGCAAAACGTCCCTCCTCTATCAAGATTCGAATCTGGCTACTGGAGACCGGGATTCCTCCTACAGTCACGGGCGAGAGGTAAGAGAGAGAGAAGCCCAGTTCCTGTGAGAGTTTTGTCAGTACAGCAGCATCCCCTTCGCGCTTATGGCCAATAACAGCATCATGACCTAGAATCAGGTGAGAAAAATCTACCTTCTTCTTTAGAGTGGAGAGGAATTGTTGCGGAGATTGCTCTGCAAACTGTTCTGTAAAGGGAAGAAGAAAAGTTGTTTTGACTCCAAGCTCTTTGAGCAGAGCTAGCTTATGTCCTGTTGCGATGATCTGCTTGGAGGGTTGAGCAAAGAGTACTTCCGAAGGATGATTCGAAAAAGTGAGGAGTGTAGTATCCAGACCAGTCGCTAATAGGCGTTGCACGAGAGTTTGATGTCCTAAATGGACGCCATCGAAATTTCCAATAGTGAGAGCTACAGGCCCATCGATAGGTACGATTTCATGGAGTATTTTCATCGATAAGTAGGTAAGGAGTGATATCAAAAGCGGGATCATCAAGCAGCATACCATCTATACATTCGCTCAAAGCATAGGGGCCGCTACGAGTTCTTTGAAGCCCAGATAGATGTGCTCCACAACCCAGCTCCTCGCCGATTTCGTGTGCGAGACTTCTGATATAGGTTCCCTTGCTACAGGCTATAGATAAAGTGATATGAGGATAGCTGTATTTGAGGATTGTGCTCTTTACCTGCACTTTGCATGGTTTACGTTCTATAGTCTTTCCCTCGCGTGCCAGTTTATAGAGCGGTTTCCCTTTCACCTTCTTTGCAGAATACATGGGAGGGATCTGCTCAATCTCCCCCTGGAATTTTCCCACAATTTTTTCGACCTGAGAAAGGGTAGGTTTCTTTTTAGAGCTGGCTACAATCTTTCCGTCGCAGTCATACGTATCG
>JBJXGG010000020.1:0-6648 GCA_046153495.1 Chlamydiales bacterium | reverse complement strand
GAGAAGAGAGAACCTCGTGTACCTCTGCGGCGGAGCAAGGGACGCGCATCAAGCCTTGGATTGTAAAACTCACAAAATGCCCTACAGTTGCAAATTCAGATCCTTTTGTCCTCATTCCTTCGGTAAGGGGAATGGCCCTTTTATTTTCGATACAATAGCCTGTTCGGTAATTCGTAAATCCCGTTTTGCGGAAAATAGAGATGATTTGCCTGCGGAAAGTAGCATATCGCCTCAGCTCTCTTTCTGTGAGAGAGCTATAATAAGCGGTGCAGTCAGCCATTGCACCCGATAAATCCCTCTTAACATCTATTTGAAACTCGGCAGGTACTTTGAGATAGAGTACGGCATCTTGTACAAGTTGGGGGAGCATCTTTTTTTCATATTCTTCTTCGGTAATCGCCTCACGCCCCCGCACTGCAGAGAAGAATTCGAGATCGAACTGGGCGGGGACCTTAGAGTGGAAGAGGAGACATTCGTAGAACTCGGAGATATCGTCTAATGTAGTAGTAGCGATAGGGATAGGTTCTCCCATCGCATAGTCAAATCGAATACGAGGGCTCAAAATTTGCGATTCATCGACAAAGTTCACCACTCGAGTACTAAGCATCTGTCTCATGTGCTGCAGGAGAGAAAAGGTTGGTGCGGTCTCTTCTTTATCTAAAAAGCGGCGGCACAGCATTTCACGGAACTTCAAGTTCGTCATACCGTGTAGAGAGTCTATCGTGGTAAGAAAGATCAGGCCATCTCGCTCGGCCTCATCGAGATCTCTTACTATTCTTTTGAGATAGTGAGGATCATCAGCACGCTCTCGATCAAACTGGAAGGGGATAATTAGGCGATCAAAAGCTCTTCCTAAAATGCGCTTCAGTTCTAATGTGGCATCCTGGTAAAGTTGTGCCGGAACGGTCATTAGAGGGATTTTTTTCTTGCGGCTCATTATATATAGCCACAGAGGAATGATTACCGACGACTTTCCCTCTCCCGTTCCTGCTTCTAATTCTCCAAAAGTGCCCCAGTCGGCACTCGTCATTGCTGCTAATTTATCTACTTGGCTTTGACGCAGTCTAAATCGAGCAAAATATTCCAAAATCAAAAGATGTAGGTCATGCCCAGGTTGATGGATTCTTGCTTGAGTCAGAAGCCAACAGAATTTCTGTTCCCATACTCTCTGTTCTTCTGGAGTTTTACTTTCACCGGCTTTGGTGAGGTTATCACAAAGAGATTGGATGTGAACAATCTCTGTCTCATAGCATAAATACTCGCTGATATGCTGGCAGATAAGCTGTATCTCTTTTACGGTTAGGCTGGGGTTGGCAGCTCCGATGCGCTCTAGTTGTCCAGTAGCTACGCAAACGAGTAGCTCTTCGAAGGTAAGGAGAGGAAGCATGCCTCCTTTTGCTTCATATGTAAGCTCTTCTCTTTTGAAAGTGTCTAATAGTGTCACTGCTTGCCTTTTAGCCTCATCACGCAAAGAGGTATATCTGGCCATAGTGGTTGTTAAGATCTCTTTTGTCTCCGCTCGTTTATGAGAGTGCAGAGTATAGGGCAACAGTAGAGATGCAGGCGCTCTGTGTAGATCAGCGACTCCCTCTAATAAGCGTCTGCATTCAAAATGAACGCAGGGATCTGCGGATGCTGGGGCGGAAAAAAGTCTCTCCATCTCGACTAAGGCTGTCCGGATTTCTTTATCTTGAGTCGTGATATCTAGCGCGAGAATACACTCTCTTGTAGCTAACAATGCTTGTAGATTTGTCATGACAGGGTGAGGATCACAGTAGGGTCCTGTCCACTTTAGCTGGGGATGCGGGCTTCTTTTTAAATAATGACACAAGGAATGATCGAGTCGTCTAGCTTGTATGTCGACTGTTGCCACGGCTTCATGAAATGACCATGCGCTCATCACAGAAGATCCCATGCGCAGCCGGGAACGGAGTAGCTCTTTTAGGGTGATGGATAACGGTTGCTCTCTTTCACGCAGCCTCTCGATTTTGGGGAATGAGACTGCTGAATCTCTCCACTCCGTTCTTGCGTTTACTAAAGATACCAATAGAAACACCAAAACAGCCTCTTGCCGTTCTGGCGTATAGCGGGCAAGACGCACCTGTTGGGCCACATCTTGAAATAGAGGCGATGATGTAGGGGCTGAGCAAAGGACATTATAGTAGTATAGGAAATTCACCATCAAATATTTGGGTCTCATTTTGCATATTTCAGGGGTGGGATTTTCTAACTGTCTCCACATCTTCTCTTCTAATTCAGCGGTGAGCCATTGAAATTCGGAAGAGCTGCAAAAAGGATATCCCATGAGCACGCTTCTTGATTTATAAAGGCTTCTGTGGCTGATCTCTTTTTTTGTACCAATCTGCAGAGCTCTTTCATGGATGACCATATACTCAGATGGTAACAACTCCTTTTTTATGAACGCACCTATAAGGAGAGCTTCCTCTCTTTCCGATAAAGGAGCCTCAAACGAGTGATTCATGTAAGCGAGATAGCGTAAATAGTCCTCTAACATCACTGGATGCGATTTGAGAGGGATCATTTTTGCTCGCGATTCTAAGACAAACAGTTGTAGCCGGATACTACACGCGAGCGGATGAAGATCGCGCTGATCGGTAGCAGAAAAGAACTGTCGCCCAATTTTCTGCATAGAGGTAGTCCACGTATATCGCTCTTTTTTCAATACTTCTAGTATCAGATGTGCCCTGCGATAGCGCGTTTTATATAGTTCTACATAAGCAAGGAAAAGAGCAGCTGCCGGATCATGAGCAGGAATGACTAGTTCTCCATCTTCACTAATCTCTATCAGGAACAATTCCTTTCGATCCGATATACTGTAAGTCCACTCAGTTTGCAACAAAGCGGCTACTTTAGTACCTCCAATTTGATGGAACACTATAAGAGTAAATTTTTTCCCTTTTTTATTTCGTAATACGATGTTCCCGAAGATTGTACCTGCATCGGGTACCAGAGGGTTAGGATCAATGACCAAACCTGGGTAGGAGGGAGAGCTCCACTCACCAGCACTATTTCTTTCAAAATATAAATTGAATAATGGATACTCTACTCGCTTCAGATAACCATCCCAATCTTTCCAAAAAAGTATCTCTTTTCTGCTCGCAAGTCTCCCAAACACATCGGTAATGTCATCTGACTCTGGAGAGGCAAGGCTAAGAAAAGGAAGAGAAGGATGCTCCACAGCACGACTATGGAGCATACAAAGCGGTTTTCCACTCGAATAGTGTGTGATCACCACTGCATTCTCATATAGCTCCGATCTCCATCCCACGCCGACTTGGTTAAAATAACCGCGTCCATTAAGAGAGTCAAAAGGCTGCGCATCTATCTCAGGTGCCATTTTGTGTAGCTTAACAAACCAGTTTGTCTTGAACATCCTAGAGAGTTTTGTGGGGCTCATCTTGTATTGAATACCGTCTCGTGATGTGAAAACATACGTGTCAGGACTTACCATCTCGGCTTCTAAAGTTTCATTTACGGGGCAATGCTCCATCGCGAGATAGGAGAGAGGGAGCCATTGTTTCGGTTGATCAGGTCTACCACAAGATTGGCGTAAGAGCAAACGCGCGCGCGAACAGAGTTCATAGTGACGGCGATCATTCCCATTGATTTGCGGTTTACTTACAAATGCGAGGCAGCATTGGGCTAAAAGGGGGATTTTGCCAAAGTGGGCAGCAAGTGAAAAGAGACGAGCGTTGCTTGTACCATCTAATGTTGTATCTGATAAATGATCGGTAAAAAGGGTTTGACAAAAGGTGATGGCAGTCGCTGTATCTGCACTTTGCTGCTCCGCATCATGGTCATAGGCAAGGAGAATCGCTAGCTGCTCTACAAGGAAAAGATGAGGTTCCATCCAATCTAAAGTGGCTGTTTGGGTGATCGTCTCTTGTAAAAAATTATAAAGAAGTTGTTTGGTGGGACGGTGCAAAATGGCCTGTTGAAGTAAGGGAGGAGAGATCCAAATGGAGGCAAACAGCGTACGGTAGCGAGGTTCGGATAAAAGTTTTAGATTCTTGTGGAAGAAGGCACATAGGAGAGGAAGTTTTTGTTCGTGACAAGTCACGATTGCTAACAATTCTTGGACTGTCCCGGCCCTGATACGCGACGCTTTTTTACCTCTTCGCTCATTTTGGAAGAGAAGTTGTTTATTTTCATGATCTCTTTTTGCCAGAGCTAGCTCACCCTCATCACCTCGTAAAAGAGCAGTGACAAAAGAGAGATCTTCTTTGTCATCCGAGGCGAGCTCGAAGGCGTCGGCAAAAAGAGTGTCTCCCTTATCTTCTGTGGATATGGCTATATTCGTATATTTGAGAAGCAACTGTATAGAATCACAAGCGTCTAGATCCGTAGCATGACCAAATACAATAGAAGTAGTTTGTTTTGCATCTATACAGCGTACGCTGCCTTGTAGTTGCAAAAGTGCAAGGTAGAATTCTGAACGCAGCATATGGTAGCAGATTAAAGGATTTAAAGGATTGACCTCTTCTATCACGCGTAAATAAGAGGGGGGAGCACATTGTAAGTAGCTTCCACTGTAGAGAGCTAAAATTGCCTCACGTCTTTCATGGCGGTCAAGGTCTGGGAGACTCGCTCTATTTTCTTCAACATATTGATCCAAGAAAGCAAGCTCGGGATGTTGCAATGCGTCACGAATGGTTTCATAAGCAGGTATTTCTAACGTCGTGCTCAATCCAACTACTTGAAAGTGTTCCATAGAAATTACATGTTTTTTTTCTGAGAAGTGAGAGAAATAGGCAAAGACTTCGGAAAATTGCCGAGCACATTCCGGATCTGTGAAGGTAAAATTTGCCTTCTCTCTTCTAAGAATGGAGTAGATGGCATGACCAAAAAAATGATGCACACCTGTAAGAACATCCGTCCTACTGTTGATCTGCAAAGAGATAGCGAGCACTTTTAGGGTCAAAAAAGTGTTTTCCGCTGCGTTTGTTATTCCAAGACAGCGGCCTTGATAGCGGTCTCTGTTATTTTTTTCTAAGACGGTCCAAATGGTGTGCTGTAACAATAGAGGTTGTGAAACACGATCCAAAATCGGATGAGAGGGCCCCGGGATGTATAGAAGCACTTCTCGAGACCGGGCAAAAACTAAGGCTGGGTCTGTATCAATTCTTGAGCAATCATGACTAAGAGCAGCCATGAAATCTGCGGCTGTTGTTTCTGGACTACTATAGTTTATGCGACTAAGGGCGGCTGGAGAAAGTGGCGATCCAAGGTCAGCAGGAGAGGCGTTGACATAAGGTTCTGCAGGCCATCTGATTTCGCATCCAACGACTTTTGTGGTAGGGGCTCTTAGGTCTACTTCATAATCCATGCAGTGTTGTGCTCTTTTTGCTAATGATTGATTGATCCGCGCTGTTGTTTGCTCGAGCACTCGTTCCATGTCTCTTATAAGCGAAGGAGGGAGTTCTCTTTTGTGTTTTAAGAAGAATCGGTGATAGTCTTGGTAGATATTTTGCATCTGTTCTAGGTTTAACTTGTCAAACGGAAGCTCTGTATTGAGAAGGGAGAGAATGCGTATTCCTTGGATCAGTTTGAAGTGTCCCTTACAAGCGGGGCCTAGTGTTTGATATATGTATGTTAAATACCCTTTGACAGAACAAGTTTCGCCTCCCTGTTGAGAACGAACATGAGTCTCATTAAAGGAGCATTGTTTGCCCCACAGGGGTATGGCAACATCATAAAAATCTTGAGAGGCATAGTTCTCTTTGGGCAGGTGCATCTCAAGGAGGGTGTCGATAAAATCCGCATCTGCTAGAGAGGTAAAGGTTATGGGAGGTAGATCGAGCTGTACACAGAATTGGACTCTGCATTTCGCAGTATTTACGCGTATTGAGTGGTACCTGAGTCCATCTCCTCGATTGATAACTTTGGCCTCTACCATAGGGCGGGAAGGCGAATCGCTCTTCATAGAAAAGAGGATGGGAATAGAGTGAGATCCTCCTTTCTGTTGGTAGCCTCCAGGAAAAAGAAGCTCTCTTTTTTCTCTCAAAAGAGCGAGCACTTTCTGTTTAAAGAGACGTCTAGCGAGAGGATACTCTTCAGGAGCATCGGAGTCAGCATAACGATTCGCTTGGTCTATCCACGAAATAACCTTGTACGTATCTCGAAAAGTGGCAATTAATGCAAGTAACTGAGGAGAGGAATGCGTTTTTTCATAGCTCTCTAAGCTCTGAATCAGAAAAGAGAGGACAGTTTTGTTCGAAAAATTCATGTTTGCGCTTGCTCGATGGCCCATGAAATCCATCAAGAAGACATAGGCGAGTCCCGCTACTTCCTCTGAGGTATAATCCTCTATCAAAGGAGTGGCTTCGTCCCATACAATTGCAAAAGAAGAGGCAGCACTACTGGGTGCCATTTGTGGCTTGGCGACGGCAAGGACACGCTCTGCTTGAGCCTCTCCTTGAACAGAGAGGGCACTAGCAGCAACGGCATGAATTTGAGCATCGGTGGGAGGGATAGGTTGTCGAGCCGGAGCGGCGGGGAGAGTAGGAGGTGCATCATCAGGAATTGCATCAAAAGCGCTGCTCATAATCTACAATATTTTAACATTCAGACACGGATTAACAGGTCGCGGACAGAGACGGATGCGTCGACACAACTCAGACCACGGAA
>JBJXGG010000150.1:0-9119 GCA_046153495.1 Chlamydiales bacterium | reverse complement strand
TAAGTATATTAATATGGAGTCATTTATGGCTAGTGAAGCCTCTTCAATAGGTAGAACTCCCCGTAGATCCGATTCGGTCGACAGCATGCCGCAATCTGACATGGCTTCCATACCTTCTTCTCTTGTTGATTTGCGGCCTACAGATCCCGCAGTCGACAATATACAGAGAGAATACCGTTACATCCCACAAAAGAGTCTCAGTTTTTTTGCCGATCCTGGATGGATGATGTGTTTAGTCGCCTTTTTTGGGATAGTGACTGAGAGTGTTAGTCTTGCAGGGGGAACTTCGATTGTGCCCTATTTGAATATTGCAAGCGCGCCTCTTTACCTAGTGCATGCCATAGCAGCTGCGAAAAAGAGGCTCTCTCTCATGCGCACCGGTTGGAAGACCGGAGAAGTGGTGGAGGGTGCCTTTTATGCTCTGGCCGCTCTCTCTTCAATAGGAGTGGTCATCAGCGATATCCATAAGGCTCTTGCTGGTGGTGTAAAAATCAGTGGGTTGACAGAAGAGGGGTTGTGCAGTCTGATCTTTGGCCAGGTGCTTCCGATTACTCTTGTGGTAATTGGAGGGGTGCAAGAGATGACAGGTGTCGCTAGATTATGGCGCAGCGCACGTGATCTTAGACGTTTTAAAGAGAAATCCAAATGCGCAAACTTCAAAGATTTTGCGGAGGCACTCGATTTTATAGCCAGTCCCCGCACATTCAAGTTAGATGCGGGTGGAACAATTCTTTTGTCCGAAAATCCTATAGCTGATGCTCGTAAAGAGAACAGTGTCTTGAATCCAGCGCGCATCCAACACAGAATAGGTGAATTAGCACCTATTTGTACTTTGAGAAAATCAGGTGTTGTACAAAAAGGTAAGGTCCCGACAGGAGAAGCAAGGGAACTTCTCGAGCAGGTAGAGCACCTCTATCGTTCTATTTTAGAAGATGACACCGCTTATATTAGTCATCTCGCCTGGTTGGAAGAGCTCTATGAAAAGATGTTGCAGTTGGTCACAGATCATGAGTTACATCGTCGATTACGCTCAGATATATCTACTGAACTTGAGGGAGTTCGTCAATATAAGGAAAGAATTTTACAACAAAAAGAGACACTGGAAAAGGAGATTGCAAAAGAGATTAGGCAGCAAATCCTGCAGCATGCCATCACCGTCTTTGCGCTCGCACTGGTGATCACTGCTAGTCTCTTAATGATCCTAGAAAAAAAATATGGCGTACATGCTGCTTCAGCCATATTAGTGGCAGAAGTCATCTCTCTCTCAGCTATCCTACTCGAAAAATATATTTCTAGAAAAAAAATATTTGATCCACATCGATATAGCAAAATTGATTGAAAAATATACCAATCGATTCACTATAGCCGATTAAATTGAGATTGATACTCTCCGGTTGTGCCAAAACCCTGCGGTTTAATAATCTCAAATCGGTCAATATTAATACACTTTATCAGAAATACAGTTAAAAATTAGGGCCGTATAATATGTCATCTTTGAATGATCGTTTCTCACTCATGTGTAAAAACATGCGTTTCGAAACGATCATTCAAATCTGTCGCATTACCCAACCCAAAACTCAGGTTATTAGAAATATGGATCGATTGGGGATCATTAAGCCCCGGGAGTTTTCGTGCAATCGGAGAGAATCAATCTCAATTTAATCGGCTATATACGTGTCAGAAAAATAAAGGATCAGGCATAATGGCCCAACTATGGCTAATCCCATCCACAAAAAAATCTCTCTATCGGTTCTTTTTTTGTCGGCCTTTATCGATTATGCAGGTGTAGCAATCGTCTTTACGATTTTTGCGTTCTTGCTTTTTGATCCCGCCCTCTCCTTTTTTCCTCCAGAGGCATCTGAATGGACGCGCGGCATGTGGCTCGGTGTCTTGATTGCTCTTCACCCTCTAATGCAGTTTTTCAGCTCTCCTATTTTGGGCGCAGTTTCCGATTTACGAGGGCGGAAAAAACCTCTTATTTGGAGTCTTGTTATCTCCTTAGTAGGCTATTTTTTTGCTATTGTGGGAGTCCATTATGAGAGTCTATGGTTTTTGGCCTTCTACCGCATTTTAGCAGGGATAGGGGCAGGGAATAGTTCAATCTTAAGCGCCACTGTATCTGATTTAAGCACCTCTGAAGAGAAGGCTAAAAATTTCGGCTTTTTGAGCATGAGCATGGGCGCGGGTTTCATCATCGCACCTTTGTTAGGAGGGTTTCTCTCGAAGCATTTTGGCTATGTCATTCCCTTTTTCTTCCCCTTCTTGTTAGTAATCCTTAATCTACTACTCGTTGTCTGGCGCTTGCAAGAGACGCGTCCTGTAGCCACACTGAAACGTATCGGGATCTTTCAATCTTTCACCATGATGCAACGGGCGTTTAAAATCAAAGAGCTCCGCTTTCTCTATTTAAGTTTGCTCTTTTTCTCTATCGGATGGTCTTTCTTTATCGAATTTATCTCCCTTTTTTTGCGTAAACAATATGGTTTTACGGCACATGAAACAGGCATCTTTTATGGCTATGGGGCGATCTTTTATGCTGTTTGCTCAGGATTCTTGATTTTTCCTGTCATCCGGAGAATTACAGCAACGCGCGCTTTCTTATGGTCGATGTTCTTAGCGGGAGTTTCAATTATTGCGCTACTGTTCATCCAAAGCCGTATTTTGTTGTGGGCTTATGTGCCTATAGCAGAGCTCTTTTTAGCGTTTGTCTACCCGGCAGCTACGACTGTGATCTCCCTGACTGCTGCTGAGAGTGAACAAGGGGAGGCAATCGGGATCTCGCACGCTGTGAATGCACTAGCCTTGGGAATTAGCCCCTTCTTTGTCGGTTCTTTTGTAGGGCCCTATCCACAAGCTGCAGTCTGGATTGGAGGGGGTATGATGATAGTAGCTAGCTTAATATTTGGGCTATATTATTATACCCATTCCCGTCCTCTATCTGTAAGAGACAAGCCTCTGGTATAAGAGAAGAGTTAATTTTGGTGTGAGTCACAAAGACTTGGCCAAAATGTTGTAAAAATTGCAAAAGCTGTTTTTCTCGCTTTTCATCAAAACTCACTCCCAAATCGTCGATACAGAGTAGCGGGGGCTCATTGGCTACTTTTTGCACTCTTTTCCACTCCGCAAATTTGAGAGCAGCAATGGTAGAGCGTTTCTGCCCTTCACTGGCAAAGTAACGTGCTTGCTTTTTTCGAAGTAAGATCGAAAGGTCATCTCGATGAGGACCAAAAGAGGTGCTGCCTAACAACATGTCGCGGGTTCTATTGCGTGCTAGCTGCCCACTCAGATCGTTGGGACAAGAGGGGAGATAGGTCAACTCTAAAGGATCGAAAGGAAACTCTTCTAAAGCTTGGGCTAACTCTTTAACACATTTGCTCCGTTCTTCCATCAAATAGTGTGCCGAAGCTGCCATCTGCTCCTCCCAAATCTCTACTGTCTCTAATTTTTTCGCGCGTAAAAGAGCATTACGCTGCTTCATCGCTTTTTGGTAGCGGTTCAGATGGTGGAGGTAGAGAGGGTTTGTTTGCGCAATTCCCAAATCGAGGAAGTGACGCCGCAGCTTGGGATTCCCTGTTAAGAGGAGGTGATCTTCTGGAGTTAGGATCACCCCTTGAAGAATACCAAAAAGCGAGCTGAGAGAGGTAAGAGGTGTAGCATTGTAAAAAATTTTCCGTTTCTCATGAGCATAGTGCATTTTCAACACTTGATCTACCCCATTTTTGGTAAAATGCCCTTCAATGTAGAAGCTCTCTTCGCCAAAGCGGACCAAATCTTGAAGATGCGGCGTGCAGAAAGAGCGCCCTGTAATCAGAAGGTAGATCGCCTCTAGTAGATTGGTTTTCCCTTGCGCATTATCTCCAAAGATATAATTCACCGAGGGCGCAAAGCTAAAAGCTTGCTCAGTATAGTTGCGAAAATTTTTTAAAAAAAGACGATTGAGTTTCATATAGTTGATTAAATTGAGATTGATACTCTCTGGTTGTGCCACAATCCCGGGAGTTTTCGCGCACCCAGAGAGTGAACTTCTTTCGAAACTCCATTTGGTTGTTAAAATTGCCCTTTTTGGCATCTTCCTCATCAAATTTTTCGACCATATCCCTCAATATGCTCTCAAAATTTGATGAGAAATCTGCACCAAAAATCATCAATTTTTGCTACCAAAGCAAGTTTCGAAAGAAGTTCAGTATCAATCTCAATTTAACCGACTATACTATGCGCAGAAAAAACATTCATACAGAATGGTATCATTGTAACTATTCAGACAGGCATTGTGGCTTAAAATCAGATGCTTATGGCATCTATTTTTCCAAAAATACTCGCCAATAGCGCCTTTTCGGCTATGAGCTCGCATTTTTAGAAAAAATCTGTACATAATAATTAATATTTTAAGCTCACACTACCCGCCTGAATAGTTACGTATCATTCATCATTTAAACGCATTGGCATAATGATAAAGAGGCTATTTGTTGAATCTGTGATCACGCCTGGGTTGAAGGCATCCGAAATACCTAAGGTTACCGTTTCATCGCGGCTATGCTTTAATATATCCAAGAAAAAGAGGGGATTGAACGCTATCTCAATCTTTTTCCCCGAATAATTTACTGGCATGCTCACCTTTCCCTCGCCAATATCAGTGCAATTTGCTGTCAACATGAGCTCTCCCGATGTAAAGGTGAAGCGAACCGATTGTGACGTGTTATTAGTAAAAAGGGCAATCTGTCTTAGAAGGATAATCAACTCCTCGCGATGCAGCAGCATCTTCACTTCACTTTGGGAGGCTATCACTTGCTCAAAATCGGGATATTCGCCCGCAAGGAGTTTTGTTACTAGCATGGTATTTCCAGACTCCACAGCTACCTTGTCGTCCGTTATATAGACCGTAGCCTCTCCCTCATCTTCTAAAAGCTTGATAATCTCCTCTACTGCTTTCAGTGGGATGATATATTCGCCCTCCACGCTCTCATCTAGAGAAATATCAGCCTGTACCTTGGCTAGCCGCTTTCCGTCGGTCCCGACAAAAATCATCTTGCCATCTTCAATCCGGATCAATACACCCGTCAATACATAGCGGGTGTCCTCTTTAGAAACCGCAAACGAAGTGCGATAGAACATCTCTTTTAAAAGAGTGCTATCTATAGTAAATTTCATCGCAGCCCGCAAATCTGGCAAAGCTGGATATTCATCCTTGTCCATACCATGTAGTCGAAAGCGAGAGGAGCCCGCTTTGATTTCTGCCATTTCTCCATCGACTGCATTCACTTCGATGTTCGATTCGGTGAGTTCACGCACAAGGGAAAAAAATCGCTTTGAAGGAATAGAGAGAGCTCCCTTTTCATAAACTTTTGCTTTGACAGCGCATCGTGTCCCCACTGTGAGATCGGTAGCTGTAAAGACCACCTCATCCCCTTGCGCTTCAATCAAAAAGTGCGAGAGAACAGGAATAGGGGCATTTTGGGGAACGATGTTTTGGATTTTACGGATAAGATTACTTAGCTCTCCTTTAGAGACCACAAACTTCATACAAAACCCCCTTAGATGATTTTAAATAGGGAAACATACGGTATCTCAAAATCGGTGTCAAGAGAGTTGCTTTTTCTGCAGGACAGATTTAATATAGTACGCTACAAGGAGAAAAAGTGAAATCCCAATTCCTGATATTTTTATGCAGCATTTTTCTACAATCGATTTATGCACAAGAATTTATGCCTAAAATTGAGATCTATAACTCGCCCGAAGAGATGGCGTATCGCTGTGCGCGTGAGGTAGCCGATGAGATTCGTGTGAACAAAAAAACTGTCCTGGGGCTTGCGACGGGTAGCACTCCGATTCACTTTTATAAAGTACTCAAAAACATCATTCTTGAAGAAAATATTGATGTCTCTGAGGTTATTACATTCAACCTAGATGAGTATGTGGGAATCGCACAAAATCATCCAGAGTCCTACCACACATACATGTACAAGCATTTTTTTTCTGATTTGATGCAAACAGCGAAAAATCCCAGGGGATTCTCACGTCGAAACATCCATATCCCCAAAGGATCATCTGGTAAAAAGGGGGCAGAGCAGTATGAGGCTTTGATCCAAAAAGAGGGGCCTATTGATATTCAAATCGTTGGAGTTGGCACCAATGGCCATATCGGATTTGCAGAACCCGGGACTCCTTTTTTTCAGACAACGCAAGTGGTGCGCCTCACAGAAAATACCCGGAAAGATAATGCGCGATTCTTCAAAGAAGATATCGACTCTGTTCCTACCCATGCAATTTCTATGGGTATTAAAACTATTCTCCAAGCAAAAAAAATATTTTTCTTGGCAACAGGAGAGGAAAAGGCAGACATTATGAAGAAGATACTTTCTGGGCCCATCACAACAGCTATTCCTGCGACTGCGCTACGAATGCATCCCAAAGTAGAGATGTTTCTCGATGAAAAGGCAGCATCAAAAGTAAAAATCTGCTGCTTTACGAATGGGCGAGTCCTGCGTGACCATAAATTAGAAGAGGGAGAGCTTTGGGTACAGGATGGCAAGATTATCCCTCCACAAGAGAGAGTGGATCTGAAAGTGGACGTAGACGGTCTTATTGTGGCTCCTGGTTACATAGATTTGCAACTACTCGGGGGATTTGGGATAGACTTTACCTCTACTCCTGAGCGTGTGGCTGAAGTGGCCAAAGAGCTACCTCGTTATGGAGTTACCTCATTTGTAGCGGGTATTGTCTCGACGAAAAAAGAGAATTATCAAAAGATCGTGTCCCAGCTTCAGCCACAAAAAATCGAGGGAGGAGCAGAGCTCTTAGGAATACATTTTGAGGGACCTTTCTTTAATCCAACAAAACGGGGGGCTCATGATCCTCTCTGTATTTGTCATTGGGAAGGAGATCAGGAGTTCTATGCTGATTTGCGAGGTGTCAAAATTGTCACACTCGCTCCAGAAGTCCCCGGAGGGATGCAGTTGATTGAGTGGCTTCGAGAAAAAGGGATAGTAGTCTCTATTGGGCACTCAAGTGCCGATTTTGCAAAGACTCAGCAGGCGATTAGCTTGGGTGCTGGGCTGGCCACACATCTTTTTAATGCGATGACTCCCTTTCAACATCGCGAGCCTGGGATTATAGGAGCTGTCCTGAATGATCCTAATATGTATTATTCTATCATACTAGATGACAACCATCTACATCCAGCTACCGTTCAACTTGCATGGCGTTCAAATCCTAAAGGAATGATATTGATGACCGATGCGATGTCTGCCTTTGGCCTTCCAACAGGAGTCTATCCTTTGGGGAGCATGGAGGTAGAAATACGCTGTGGAGCTGCCTTTATTCATGGAACGGAGACGTTAGCCGGCAGCATACTCAGCATGGATCGCGCCGTCCAAAATATGCATCGATTGACAGGATGCTCTATTGTGGAAGCAGTAGAGGCTGCCACCATAAAACCAGCAAAGATCCTAGGTTTAGAGGGAAAAAAAGGTACTCTTGATGTGGGAGCCGACGCCGACATCATTTTTCTCGATGACAATCTTGTTGTCCAAGGATTTTTTGAAAATCAGGTTTTACGATAAAATTCTTGTATGTTGTATACTACCTAGCTATGGGAAAAGAATTAGCATCCAACAGAAGGGCGCGCCACGATTATGAGATCTTAGAAAGCTTTGAAGCGGGAATCGTCTTAGTTGGTACAGAGATCAAATCGTTGCGGCAAGGGGGTGGCAATTTGTCGGAAGGCTATGTGCGTATCATCAGCGATGAACTTTGGCTGATTGGCTCCCATATTGCCCACTATGCTTTTGGCAATATCCATAATCATGAAGAGAGAAGAGATCGTAAACTTCTCATGCACAAAAGGGAAATAGAAAGACTTAAAACAGCCATTAAGGAGAAGGGGATGACTCTGGTTCCTCTCTCTCTTTACTTAAAGGAGGGGCGAGCGAAGCTCTCATTTGGCACAGCGCGTGGGAAAAAGCAGCAAGACAAACGTCAATCCATCATTGAGCGAGAGAAAAAACGAGAGATGGATCGTGCCATGAAGAGGCATCGATAACCGCAGAGGGAGCAATAGGGAATTTCTCTTGTAGCCACTTTTCGGCTGCCTCTTTTGTTGGAAAGAGCGTGAGGGCTGTTGCGATGCCATCCGCAAAGTAGCACTCTTCGCATACGAACGTAGCGCTCACAATGCTCTCTTTTCCTAATGTCAGAGGCATTAGTGTTGTGGGATCGACGATATGTGTATAGGTAATCCCTCCCACGCTCCAGTTTTGTAGGTAGCTCCCACTCGTCGCTATGGCGGCATTTTCCAATTCTATAACTGCCGCTCCACGCACTCCTATCTTCCACTTTCTCCCACTCACATGGCGACCCAAACAGCGGATCTCTCCTCCCCACTCCACATAGCAAGGAGTGCCTAATTTTTCGACCAAAAGATCGATCGCATAGCCCTTAGCAACGCCACCAAAATCGAGCGCCGTCAGATCGTGATCTTTGTAGAAAGTGTTACCTTCTAGATGGATATTGTGCCATCCGACACAATCGCGGAAGCACTTCAATTCCTCTTGGGATGGAATAGTGCCATTTTTTAGGTAAGTTTTCCACATATGAACAACGGGAGCGATTGTTGGATCGAATTTTCCTTCCGTTATTTCCACAATCTGGCCGACCTTATTGAGGAAAATAGCGAGAGCGTCTGAAATCTCAACTCGCTCTCCCGCAGGGAGCTTATTTAGCTGGGAGATTTCTGATTCGGGATTCCAGTTGTTGAAAATTTGGTCGATTTGTGCAAAAGTATTTTTGATGATAGTTTCTACTCCATGCTTGCGATTTACCTGTACGCAGAGGTGCATTCCCATCATTTGCTTCTCAAAGCGGTAGAGTTTGGGCGACGAACAGGCGGAACAGATTAGAAGAGCGATTATAAGCTTCTGCATGTGTTTTTAATGAGCATAGCGACCGTCATAGGTCCTACTCCTTTAGGCACGGGAGTGATAGCCATGCATTGATTTTTGACATGAACAATATCCACATCTCCCACAAGACGATATCCATGTAGGGTATGAGGATCCTCTACTCTGTTAATGCCGACATCGACCACAATCGCACCTGGTTTGACCATATCCGGTTGTACAAAG
>JBJXGG010000011.1:0-5211 GCA_046153495.1 Chlamydiales bacterium | reverse complement strand
CGATATGATGGGGAGGGCCTTCCCTGAACTGCAGATGAGTAGCTGCTTTTTAAAAAACCTGGAAAGTTCGCCTGCTATCATGGTGGATTGTCTAGGTAATCGTGTGATTATTGAAACCTCGGATGCCAAGAGACTGGAAAAAATAGCAAGGTCAGTGACTGTATCTATGGGATCTAGCAGTGCTGTAAGTTTTTATCTCATGACAGGCGCTGAAGTCCCTGGAAGTGTAGTTACAGGCAGTTTATCACAAGCCTTGAGCTTAGGGAGTGCTATCAGGGCTGCCAGAGACACAGGAGTAGATCCTATCCAAGCACTTGTCCAACGCTCAAACGGAGTGACAATAGGAAGTGGTATTCTCATTGATGTAAATCAAGAAGTAAAAGATGGATTCTTGCAAGGTTCTGTACTCTGCTATGCAATAAAGAAAAAATTCAACTGTTCTATCAAAACGAATATCTGCTCGCTAAACAAGGAGCTGACGTTCTGGCTTCTACACCAGACATGTTGGTCTTATTGGATGCAAATAGCGGCACTCCCTTGACCAGCGAAATGCTCCGATATGGACTCCAAGTCACCCTGATAGCCCTCCTTGCTCCAGACATTTGGCGAACACCTGAAGGGCTGAAACTCGTAGGACCCAAAGTCTTTGGATATGCGATTGAATATCAACCCATTTGTAATAATCTTAGGAAGGCACCCAAAAATCAGTTTATACCAAGAGCAAAAAATGAAGACACAAAGTCATGGTAGGTAAGATGTCAGATTTAGAAGATCTTTTCGAAGCCCATATTAACATGAGTTTTGGGTTCTTCTCCCTGATCCTCAGGGTTTTGGCACAATCAGAGAGTATCAATCTCAATTTAATCGGCTATAGTTCTGATTAAGCGGAATAAAATCGCAAAATCAGGATAGACTCTGCTCTTCTACTGCTGCGGCAGGAGCGGTGGCCAACTCCTCATTGATCACTGTAGTAATCACAGCGTCAGACCAGACATTCAACGCTGTCTCGATCATATCGATCACTGTATAAAAAGGAAGGATTACTCCCATCATATAGAGAGGCACATCCATGCCCACTAAAAAGGCGCTCGTGAGGAAAAAGCAACCCATTGGGACGCCCGCATTCCCGACTGCCGCAAGGGTAGCTAAAAAGATCCAAGCTACCAAAGCTGTGGGCGTGAAAGTCATGCCATACAATGTCGAAACAAAGAGGACAGTCGTTAAAATAAAGGCTGCGCAGCCGTTCATGTTTATTACAGAGCAGAGCGGAAGAGAAAAACCAGAAATCTTTTTCGAGACACCCACGCGATTTTCCACACACTCCATTGTGATGGGAAGCGTTGCTCCAGAAGATTTAGAAAAGAAAGCAACGCTCAACGCCGGCCCCATTGCTTTGAATGTCCGCCATGGAGAGATTCCCTTAGCTTTCAGGAGAAGGGGAAGAACAACGATTCCCTGTATCAAATTCGCTCCGACGACGCAGATGAGATACAGCAACAGATTATTGAACTGCCCATGCCCTTTCCCCATATCCTTGACGAGAAGAGTGATAAAGGCCCAAACCGCAAGAGGCATGAATTTGATGACAAAACTCGTCATTTTCAATAATGTTGCGAAAAGAGAACGGAAGAGCTGGTGTAAGAAATCTTTTTGTTTTTCCGGCAAAAAAAGTATAGCAATACTCATGAAGAGTGCCATAAAGACGATGCCCATCACATTCCCCTCTACGAACACCTCTGCAAAATTCGAAGGAACAATATTTAAGAGAAAAGAAATATAAGAATTATTTGAAGCATCAGGGAGCGTAAAACTGGGATCTACGGCAATAGGAGTGCGTGCCGGGTGAATGAATACGAAAAGGAGAAGGGCGATAGTCGCCGCAATGATCGTTGTTCCTAATGTATAAAGTAAAACTTTTTTTCCTATTCTCCGTATTTCAGAGAAGTTTTTCATCCCCGAGATGGTAGAAGTAACAGCGAGAAAAATCAGAGGAAGGCTAATTAACTTCAAGAGTCGCAAGAAGATATCAGATGTAATTTCGGCTGTTTGGTTGAAAATAGTGAGGTCTGCCCACCCTGTGGCGACCCCCAAAATAACGGCTCCCAGCAAAATAAAAGCGCTAAAGAATTTTTTCATATCGTCTATTATACTATATGTTAGAATTAATAGAGACTCTAATGTTGTGTAACTATTCAGGTAGGGGAGATGGAGCGTAACGGGGTCGAACCGTTGACCTCAACAATGCCATTGTTGCGCTCTACCAACTGAGCTAACGCCCCTTGTAATCACCAGAGCTTGGTAATAACCAGAGTGTGGAATTGCTCTCGCTCTCTTGCTTTTCAGTCTCTAAGCAAGACAACTCCAACATGACAAGACAACTTAGCACGCCCCTTTCTTTTGACTCAATCTCTTTGTTTTTGCTACACTCTAGCGTTAATTATGAATTTTTTTAATCATATCCAATCCGAACCTCCTGATTCCTTATTTGGTCTAAACAAAGCTTTTGCTGAGGATAGTCGCGCGAAGAAGGTGAATTTGGGTGTGGGAACCTACAAAACTGAGAGGCTCTTTCCCTACATTCTTCCTGTTGTGAGAAAAGCAGAGGAGCGACTGGTCGGAGAGGAGGTGAGTAAAGATTATCTCCCTATCGATGGACATCGCGGCTATGTAGAGCTGAGCAAAAAAATGGCGTTTGGCGAGTATGCCACACCCTCCGTGTATGGGGCGCAAGTTCTGGGAGGAACAGGCGGGTTGCGGACCGCAGCCGATTTTCTCAAAAAGTCGGGTTTCTCGCGCCTCTTCCTTTCTATTCCAACATGGGATAATCACTACCGTATTTTCCAACATAGCGGCTTTTCTGTAGAGACCTATCCCTATTTGGATAGGGAGAGTAATTATTTTGCTTTTGAGAAGATGTTGGAGGCTATTAGTCGGATGCCGGAGAAAAGCGTGTTGTTGCTACAACCTTGTTGTCACAATCCGACAGGGTACTCTCCTACACAAGAGCAGTGGCAAGCGATTGTCGACGTGGTCCAAAAACAAAGACTCTATCCCTTTTTTGATTCGGCTTATCAAGGATTTGATGAGGGAGTGGAGGAGGATGCCTTTCCTATTCGTCTTTTTGCCAAGCACAATGTCTCCTTTGCGCTAGCGCTCTCCCATTCCAAAAATTTCGGTCTCTACAATGAGCGCGCGGGAGCTCTTTTCTTGCACTGCAGTAACGAAGAAGAGGCAGCGCGGCTCGGTTCACAAATTAGAGTAACGATCCGTGGTTTATATTCTAATCCTCCCGCTCACGGGGCGCTGATTGTAGCGCATATTTTAGGTAATGCCGATTTAAAAAAAATGTGGTTGACAGAACTCGGGGAGATGCGCAGACGTATCAACACCTTGCGGGCAGCACTCGCCGATGCGTTGGTAGAGCTCCCTTTTTTGCGTGAGCAAAGAGGGATGTTTTCTTATACAGGGTTAAATACAAGTCATGTAGACAAATTGCGCGATGAGTATGCGATATATCTTTCCCGTGATGGAAGGATTAATGTAGCAGGATTAAATCGAGACAATGTAGGATACGTTTCGAGCGCAATTCTCTCTGTAATGCATGCGTAGAGTCCAATACAAAAAATATCTCCTTTTGGGGGGAGCCCTTTTTTTGCTGATGAGCGTGCCTACTCTTTTCGTAGAGAGGTGTCGTTATCGCATGATTGCTCTTTGCGCCCCTATTTGGAAGGGGGGGGTAAGACAAAAGAGTGAGGAACACAAAAAGCTTGAGGCAGAAAATCATCTTTTGCGGTTAGAGATAGGTCAGCTCAAAAGGCAGTTACAACAGCGCTCCGCGATCACCTCTTTAGTGAAGGATTTGCAGCGAGATATCTCGTCGAAACGTGGAAGGGAAATCACCTATCTTATTGAGCAACAACTTGAAGCAATTCCTGCCAAAGTGATCTATCGAGACCCAAATAGTTGGTCGAGTTCTTTGTGGGTTAATGTGGGGGAGAAGACGCATCCCTGGATTGCCAAAAACAGTCCGGTTCTTATCGGCAATGCTTGTGTGGGAGTGGTAGATTATGTGGGCAAGCGGCAGTCGCGGATCCGTCTTATTACCGATGTGGCCCTCAACCCCTCTGTGCGTGCTGTACGGGGGTTTTTTCAAAATGTACAGTTAGATGAGAATATCAATGTAGTGCTCGCCCATTTACAAGGGCGTGGTGATATCCCTTTGGAAGAGGAGGAACAGTTAGAATTGATTGCCATTTTGGAAAAACTCAAACACCGTATTATGATGAATGCAGAGAGTTGGTATTTGGCCAAAGGGATTTTGGAGGGCGGAGGAGCTCCCCTTTGGCGCAGTCGCAATCATGTGTTGAAGGGAATTGGTTTTAATTACGACTTTGGGGATGCAGAGGGGCCAGCACGTGCGCTTATTTCGGGCAAAGTGATGGAGAAAAACTCCTCTCTTCCCCCCCTTCCCATCATCCAAGCGAATGATCTTCTAGTGACAACTGGAATGGATGGTATTTTTCCTCCTGGCCTGCGAGTGGCAGAAGTTTCTAAGGTGCATCCTTTGCGCGAGGGAGCTTATGCCTATGAGATCGAGGCCATCCCGGTTGTCAAAAATCTCGATACGATACACACTGTGTTTATTATCCCCCCTGTGGGATTTGATAGGGAGGACCAACCCTGAAAGTTGTAGCTGCAAAAGAGATGGGGCGCATTGAGAGGGCCGCTTATGCCGCAGGAGCCAAAGAAGAGGCTTTTATGGAAGAGGCGGGCAGAGGCGTCGCTCAATATGCCGGATATCTTCATAAAGAAAAAAAAATCACTCTGCTATGCGGTAATGGGAATAATGCGGGCGATGCCTATGTGGCTGGCCGTCTTTTGCAAGAACGGGGTTATTCTGTCAAAGCATACTCTTTGTCGCCTCTCGAAAAATGCACTCCCCTCTGTCAGCTCCAAGCAAAGAGATTTGGAAAAGTGAACCAGATTGTCACAGCTGACGAGTTGGAGTTAGAGGGGCTTTTGATCGACGGTATTTTAGGGACTGGTTTCTACGGTGTTGTGGATGGGTTATTCCGAGACATGATTGAAAAAGCGAATGCGTCAAAGCTGCCGATTTTATCGATTGATATTCCTTCTGGTGTGAATGGCACAACGGGTGAAGTAGGTGGCGTAGCTATTAGAGCGACTTTTACCCTCTTTTTAGGACTCCCT